>JAICQA010000068.1 GCA_025929595.1 Xanthobacteraceae bacterium | reverse complement strand
TGAGCGGGAAAGCGCCGCGGTGCACCGTCGTCGATATCCCAGCGCACATCGAGCCAACGTTCGGGCTCGTCGTCGAATTCCTTCAATGCGGGCGATTGAATTGGATAGATCGTGATGCCCTCGCCGGGCGACAGAATGCCAACGATGCGGTCGCCCGGCACCGCCCCGCCCTTGGCGAAACGCACCGGCAGGTCACCGCCGGTACCGCGAATGGGCACCGGGCTTGAAGACGGCCCGCTGTTGTCGCCGCCGCGGAAGCCCGGGATACGAAATTTCAGACTGGCCGCGCGTGCCAGAGCGAACCATCCGTCGCCGCGCGGCGCCTTGGTGGCCACCTTTCGGTCTCCGCGCCAATCTGCGTGCACCGCCCGCACGACGTCTTCTGCGCGCATCTCGCCGCGTCCCACAGCGGCATAGACATCATCGAGGGTTGCGCGGGCGAGACGCGACAGGCATGCCTGTAACCTCTCGTCGGATAACGGCTTTTCAGCCCGGACAAACGCGCGTTCGATCATCCGGCGGCCCAGCCCGGTATACTGTTTGCGTACCGACGATCGAGTTGCGCGGCGGATCGCGGCGCGCGCTTTGCCGGTCACGACGATCGACTCCCATGCGGCAGGCGGCGTCTGCCCCTTGCCGCGCACGATCTCCACCTCGTCGCCGGTCATCAATTCCGAGACGAGTGGCGCGACTTTGCCGTTGATCTTGCAGCCGACCGCGTTGTTGCCGACGTCGGTATGGACCGCATACGCGAAATCGATCGGTGTCGCCTTGCGCGGCAGCGCGATCAGCCGTCCTTTCGGCGTGAAACAAAACACCTGATCGTGGAACAGCTCGAGCTTGGTGTGCTCGAGAAACTCCTCCGACGTGGAACCGTCCGCCAGAAGCTCAATCGTCCGCCGCAGCCAGTCATATGCACCGGAGTCGCGCGACAGCATCTCCGTCGGCGTGCCGCCGCTGTCTTTATAAAGCGCGTGGGCGGCGATGCCGAATTCGGCAACGTCGTTCATTTCGCGCGTGCGCATTTGCAGCTCGACTCGCTGGCGGCCCGGCCCGACCACGGTCGTGTGGACCGAACGGTAGTCGTTTTGCTTCGGCGTTGAGATGTAATCCTTAAAACGGCCGGGAACGACCGCCCAGCGCTGATGCACAACACCGACGGCGCGGTAGATGTCCTCGATGGTTCCAACCACAACGCGAAAACCGTAGATGTCGGAAAGCTGCTCGAAGCCGATCGCTTTGCGCTCCATCTTTCGCCAGATCGAATAAGGCTTCTTTTCCCGCCCCTTCACGCGCGCCCGGATCTTCTTGGCCGCGAGCGCGCCTGTGAGTTCGCCTTCGATTTCCTCGATGAGATGCTTGTTCTTTTCGCGCACCGTAGAAAGCCGCGCCTCGATCGAACGATAGGCCTCCGGGGAAAGCTGGCGGAACGAAAGATCCTCCAGTTCCTCGCGCATCTCATGCATGCCCATGCGTCCCGCGAGCGGCGCATAGATATCGAGCGTCTCTTCTGCGACGCGGTTGCGCTTGTCCGCCGGCACATATTCGAGTGTGCGCATATTGTGTAGCCGGTCGGCGAGCTTCACGAGCAACACGCGCACGTCGTCGGCTATTGCCAGCAGCAGCTTGCGCAGGTTCTCCGCCTGCTCCGCGCGCTTCGAAACAAGATCCAGCTTCTTGATCTTGGTCAGGCCATCGACGAGATCGGCGATGTCGTTGCCGAAAGTCTTGGCGATCTCCGCACGCGTGACGTCGGTGTCTTCGATCGTATCGTGCAGAAGCGCCGCGACGATCGTGGAGTCGTCGAGCTTGAGGTCGGTCAGGATGCCGGCGACCTCGATCGGGTGCGAAATATACGGCACGCCGGACGCCCGCTTCTGCGCGCCATGCGCCTTCATGGCGTAGACATAGGCGCGGTTGAGCAGCGCCTCATCGGTTTTGGGGTTGTAGCGCCGAACCCGCTCCACCAACTCGTACTGGCGCATCATCGGGCGGCTCGTCGCCGCCGCCGTTTTGGAAGCTTGTTCAATAACTTCCATGGGTTCCTGCAAGGCGCTCCCGACTCGGAGCGCTGCTTGGGATCAAGGCTCGCAAAATATCATTACCGGATGCCGGCCGTGCAAGGATCATTGCGGCCCGTCCTTACCGGATTCCGGTGCCTGGAACGCAGAACGGCCCGGTTTTGCCGGGCCGTTTACCGAAATCACCGGGATCGGGCTTATTCGCCCTCATCCTCGGGCGTCTGCTCCGGCGGCACCAGGCCCTGGAGGCCGGCGAGTAACTGCTCTTCCGTCATGCGATCCATCTGCACGTCGGCATCCTCGGCCGCTGCCGTGGCCGTTCCGGCGATGAGTGGCACCGCCTCCGGCTCCGGCTCGTCCACCTCGGTATATTTCTGGAGGGAGTGGATCAGCTCTTCCTTGAGGTCCTGCGGCGAAATGGTCTCGTCAGCCACTTCCCGCAATGCCACCACCGGATTCTTGTCGTTGTCGCGGTCGACCGTGATGTCCGAACCGGCCGAAATCATGCGCGCACGATGGCTCGCCAGCAGCACGAGTTCGAAACGGTTTTCAACCTTGTCGATGCAATCCTCGACGGTGACACGGGCCATCGTCACGACCTCCGGAAATGGGACGGGGAAATTTGCCCGGCATATAGCCGCCTCCGTTCTACAACGCAAGGGTGTCGGCCACGTCAAAGCCGCGGGAATTCGTCACTAAGTGGCGGGCGAATATGACGTATTCCGCCGGCTGGCGCTGCGACCATCGGCACCCGATCGGTCCCTCCTGCGTGCGCTGAGCGCACCGATCATTGAATCTGCTCGCACCGGCAGCATTCGCGCCTCACAGCGCAGGACACGCCTCACCGCGCGCGTCCGCCTTCACAATCTGCGATTGCGAACAGCATTCGAGATGATTTGAGGGAATGTCTAACGGCGCGCAGCGTACGCCGCCTTGAGTTCGGCTAAAATCAATAGCTAGCTATTCAAGACTCACTTGGCCGGTGACGGCTTCGGTATTTTTGAGAGATTGTGCATGTCCAATTCCACTCACGAAAAGATTGCGGTGTTCATCGACGGCGCAAATCTTTACGCAACGTCGCGCGGTCTCGGCGCCGACATCGATTACAAGCGCTTGCTGAAAGAATTCCAGTCGCGCGGCAACTTGCTGCGTGCGTTCTACTACACGGCGCTGATCGAGGATCAGGAGTACTCCTCGATCCGGCCACTGCTCGATTGGCTGGACTACAACGGCTACACGGTCGTCACGAAAAACGTGAAAGAGTTCATCGACTCAAGCGGCCGGCGCAAGGTCAAAGGCAACATGGACATCGAGCTCGCGGTCGATGCCATGGAGCTCGCCAGCCACGTCGACCATATCGTGCTGTTCTCAGGCGATGGTGATTTTCGCCCGCTCGTCGAAGCGATCCAGCGCAAGGGCGTCCGCGTCACCGTCGTGTCAACGATCTCGACCCAACCGCCGATGGTCGCGGACGAACTGCGGCGTCAAGCCGACACCTTCCTCGATCTCGCCGAGTTGATGCCGAGGATCGGTCGCGATCCGGGCGAACGCTCGGGCCGTATGCAAAACGCGCCGAACTTCCTGCAGCGCCAGTCGCATGCGCCCGCTCCGGTCGGCGCCGGCGCCGACATGGACGACGACGAAGACGACGTCGGCAATCGGTGAGCCGCGCCGCAACTGCAAGCCGCCACGAGCCAGACCGCGACTGCCCGCTCTGCCCGCGACTTGCAGCGTTCCGAAAAGACAATCGTAAGCGCGAGCCGGATTGGTTCAACGCGCCGGTGCCGAATTTCGGTCCGGCCTCAGCGCGGCTCCTGATTGTCGGCCTCGCGCCCGGGCTGAAAGGAGCCAACCGCACGGGACGACCGTTCACCGGCGATTACGCGGGCGATCTTCTTTACCAGACGCTGATCGAATTCGCCTTTGCCAAAGGCCGTTTCGAGGCACGCATCGATGACAGTCTTGAGTTGATCGACGCCCGTATCATCAACGCCGTTCGCTGCGTGCCGCCGGAGAACAAACCCTTGCCGGCCGAGATACGCACCTGCAATCAATTCCTTGCCGCGGCTTTCGAAGAGATGCCAAAGCTCTCGGCGATCGTCGCGCTCGGCCGCATCGCGCATGACTCGGTGCTGATCGCACTCGGCGCCAAGCGATCAAAATTTGCTTTCGCCCATGGCGCAAAGCATTCGCTCAACGACAGCCTGACTTTTTTCGATTCCTATCACTGCTCCCGCTACAATACGAACACGGGTGTGCTGACGCCTGCGATGTTTCGCGCCGTCTTCCGCCAGGTCCGGACGCACCTTTCGTAGCGGATTGCAACCTTCCTGCGCCCGCGCCGTTGTCCTTGAGGATAGGAGGCGCCCATGCCGGACATCGATCTCGATATCTCCCCGGAAAAAGTCGCCTGGATCATCGTCCGGGCCCGCGAGTTTGAGGCAAAGGTCCAGCCGTTTAACGCCGACGAGGAGACTGCCGCCGAGGAACACAGCGGTATTCTCGAAGACCGCCACTTCAACCCGACCTTGCGCGAGCTCGCCGGCTTCCTCCACGCCCTCAATGAGGACGAGTTGGCCAATCTCGTGGCCTTGACCTGGATCGGCCGCGGCACGTACGAGGCCAGCCAATGGCAGGAGGTACTGCGGCGAGCGCGCGACAATTCCGATGTGAGTCCGGAGCGCTATCTTTTACGCACGCCGATGCTGGCGGAGTACCTGGAGGCCGGCCTTGACGCCGTTGGATATCGCCCTGCCGAACTCGAACAGAACGTGAGCTAGGCCGGATTCTCTTGCAGCCAGGCCAGGGTCGTTTCCGCGCTCTTGTCCGGCGGGAACACGGGATAAAAGACGTGCGCGATAACGCCGTCGTCGATTACCAAAGTCAGGCGGCGCAATAGCCGCATGCCGCTCGTCTCGAAGCTCGGGAGTGTTAGTGCGTCCGTGAGCCGGTAGTTGGCGTCGGACAGGATTGCGAACGGCAGATGCAGCCGCTCCACGACTTCCCGCTGATAGGCGGTGGTCTGCACTGACAATCCGAACAGGTGCTGCGCACCGGCGGCCTTCAGCTCGTTGAAATGATCCCGGAAAGAGCAGGTCTGCGGCGTGCAGCCGCGCGCGCCCGGTATCGCGTCCCAGCCGTCGGGCAGCGCCTGTCCCGGCACGCCGGTACGCGGATAAATATAGACGACGGTCCTGCCGTTCAGGCCGGCGAGGTTGACCGTCCCGCCGCTCGTGGACTGGAGTTCCACGGCCGGCATCGTCATGCCCGGCAGATGCCGCGCACCGCCATCGTCCACCGGTACGGGCAAACCTTCCGGCAGCACGAGAGGATTATGAAACGTCTCGGCCATCACGCTGCTCCTGCGTAGCTGATGAATTCGAGCAACGAGCCGTCGGGATCGCGGAAATAGACGCTCGTACCGCGCCCCTTCGCGCCGTTGCGCGTCACCGGTCCCAACTCGATCGCCACTTGATGTTTCCCGAGATGCGCTATTGCATCCTCGATCGGCCCACGCCATTCGAAGCAGAGGTCGCTGTTGCCCGGCTGCACCGCAAGGCGCGCAACTGGCTCTGCTTTCACTCCGGGTCCGTGCAGATTGAGCTGCTCCGTGCCGAAGCGATAAGCCCAACCCTTTCCCCGCTCTACAAGTTCGGCGCCCATGACGTCTCGATAGAAGGCGTTCGAGCGCTCCCAGTCCGACACATGCACCACGCAATGGTCGAGCTTCACGGGAAGCGTCATGCTCACCCCTTCTGCCGCATCAGCCGCGATTTCTGCCGCTGCCAGTCGCGCTTCTTCGCCGTCTCGCGCTTGTCGTGCAGCTTCTTGCCGCGCGCGAGCGCGATCTCGAGCTTCGCGCGGCCCCGTTCGTTGAAATAGAGCTTGAGCGGAATGAGCGTCATGCCCTCGCGTTCCACCGCGCCGAGCAGCTTGTTGATCTGCCGCTTATGCAGCAACAGCTTCCGCTGCCGCTTCGGCTCGTGATTGTAATAAGGACCGGCCTGCTTGTATTCGGGGATATTGGCGTTGATGAGCCAGATCTCGCCGTCATGCGCGTCGGCATAGGACTCCGCGATCGTCGCCTTGCCGGTGCGCAGCGATTTCACCTCGCTGCCCGTGAGCGCGATGCCGGCCTCGAAAACTTCGCCGATCTCGTAGTTGAAGCGGGCCTTGCGATTCTGAGCGGCTATTTTGTACCGGGGCTCGGCCTTCGCTGCCATGCGCGCTCGATCAGTTGAGAAGCCCGGCGTGCACCATCGCCTTCTTGATGGCCTCGCGGGTCTTCTCGGTCACCGGCAGGAGCGGCGAGCGAACCTGCTCGCTGCAACGGCCGAGCAGCGTCAGGCCGCACTTCGCACCGCCCACGCCGGGCTCGAAGAAGATCGCGTCGTGCAGCGGGATCAGCCTGTCTTGGATGGTGAGCGCCTTCGCGTAGTCGCCAGCCGCCGTCGCGTTCTGCAATTGCGCGCAGAGCGCGGGCGCGACATTCGACGTCACCGAAATGCAGCCGTGTCCGCCCGCGGCGTTATAGGCGAGCGCCGTCATGTCCTCGCCCGAGAGCTGAATGAAATCCGGTCCCATGGCGGCGCGTTGCTGCGACACGCGCGCCAGATTGGCAGTCGCATCCTTCACGCCGGCGATGTTCTTGAGCTCATACAGCCGCTTCATCGTATCGACCGACATGTCGACCACCGAGCGCGGCGGGATGTTGTAGATGATGATCGGAATCCCGATCGCATCGTTCACCGCCTTGAAGTGAACATACATGCCTTCCTGCGTCGGCTTGTTGTAATAAGGAGTGACTACGAGCACCGCGTTCGCGCCCGCCTTCTCGGCGTGCTTCGCGAGATCGATCGCCTCCGTCGTGGAATTGGAACCCGCCCCCGCGATCACGGGAACCCGGCCCTTCGCCTGATCGACGCACCACTCGACAACCTGATGATGCTCCTGATGCGAAAGCGTCGGGCTCTCGCCCGTCGTGCCGACAGGCACGAGCCCCTCGGTGCCTTCTGCGATCTGCCATTCAACCAGGTTGCGGAAGGCGGCCTCGTCGAGCCCTCCATTCTTGAAGGGCGTGACCAGCGCCGTGAAGGAACCCCGGAACATCGGCGCACTCCTCGATCAGTGTGCGTCGTGGATAGCGCGGAAGCTCCAGACGCGAAAGTCTTTTCACAAAAAGGCGAGAATTCACAATATTTTCACGCCCCGGCCTGTTATTGCCCCCTTTGACCGTAATCTGGGGACGCCAATGCGATTGCTGCCGAGGCTCGCGACCGTCGCCGTCATTGCCGCCGCCCTCCTCGCGGCGGCATTCGTGCGCGCGCACGCCCAGTCCCCGGCTGAAATCGGCTCGCTCAAGCTCGCCATCGATCTCGTCGAGCGCGGCAAGGGTGCCGAGGCACTGGCGACCGCCGCCGAATTCAAGGACACGGCCGCCCGCGACCTGATCACCTGGCTCACGCTCCGCACCGACTGGCGGGCCGTCGGCTTCGACCGCGCGAGCGCGTTCCTGCGCAACAATGCCGACTGGCCGTCCGCCACCGGCCTCCTTCGCCGCCGCACCGAGTCTCTTCTGTTCGAGGAGAAGCGTGACGCCCGCACCGTGCGCACCTTCTTCGCCAAGGAGCGTCCGATCTCGGGCGAAGGCAAGCTCGCGCTCGCGCGCGCCCTCCTCGCCTCCGGCGACAAGATCGGCGCCCTGCCGCTCGTCAAAAGCGCCTGGCGCGAGGATGACTTTTCGGCGTCTGTCGAAAACGAAGCGCTCTCCACCTTCCCCAACATGATCGGGCGCGACGACCACAAGGCGCGCGCCGACATGTTCTTCTTCGCCGAGAACCGCGCCGCCGCCATGCGCTCCGCGGAGCGTGCCGGCCCCGATGTGGTCGCGCTCGAGCGCGCGCGCGTCGCAACCGACCGCCGCGCGAAGGATGCGAACGCCCTCATCAACGCCGTGCCCACCGCACTGCGCGACGACTCGGGACTGATTTATGCCCGGATGCAATATCGCTGGCGTAACGACGACCCCAGGGACGCCGCCGAAATCCTGTTCACCGCTCCGCGCGATCCGAAAGTGCTCGTCGACACCACCAAGTGGTGGCGCGAAGCCCGTCTCGTGGTGCGCGGCCTGCTCGACCGCGGCGACCCCAAGCTCGCCTATCGCGTCGCGACGCATGTCGGCCGGCCCGCAAGCGAAAACTATCGCGCCGACCAGCAATTCACCGCCGGCTGGGTCGCGTTGCGCTATCTGAAAGACCCGGCCACGGCTGCGAAACACTTCGCGCAGCTTGAAAAGGAATCCGATCATCCGGTTACGCTCGCGCGCGCCTATTACTGGCAGGGCCGCGCCGCCGAAGCCTCCAATCAGGATGCCGCCGCCCGCGCCGCCTACGAGAAGGCCGCGCGCTTCACGACGGCCTATTACGGGCAGATCGCGCGCGCGCGTCTCGGACTGAAGGACCTGCCGCTGGCGCGTCCGCTCGAACCGACGGCCGCCGAGCGCGCGCAATTCGGCAAACGCGACTATATCCGCGCGCTCAAGCTGCTCTATGCGACGGACAACCGCCATCACAGCATCGCTTTCTACGACGACCTGACCGAACGCGCCGCCGACCAGACCTCCATCCTGTTGCTTGCCGCCGTCGCCTATGAGCAGCGCGATCCGCGCGGCATGGTGCTGATCGGCAAGGCCGCGTACGACCGCGGCATCCTCATCGACACCATCGCCTTCCCGGTTTTCGGCATTCCCGATCTGCCGAAGGACGAGCCACAGGCCGACCGTGCGCTGATTTATGCGATCGCGCGGCAGGAGAGTCAGTTCGTACAGTCGGCGCGCTCGCACGCCAACGCCAACGGCCTGATGCAGGTGATCCCTTCCACCGCCAAGGGCATCGCGCGGCGCCTCGGCATTTCCTACAGCCTCGAAAAACTGCGCGGCGATCCCGTCTACAACGCGCGCCTTGGCGCCAATGAGCTCGGCCACCTGCTCCAGCAGTTCAACGGCTCTTACATCCTCGCTTTCGTCGGCTACAACGCCGGTCCCGGACGCGCGCGCGAGTGGATGGAAAAATACGGCGATCCGCGTAGTTCGAAGGTCGACGCGATCGACTGGGTCGAGCGCGTTCCCTTCTCCGAGACGCGCTATTACATCCAGCGTGTGATGGAGAATATGCAGGTCTACCGCGTGCTGTTTGGCGACAAGCCGGGCTTCCGGATCGAGGCAGATCTTTCGACCGGACGCGGCTGATCTACGCGCCATTCAATTCACCGTCGTCCCGGATGACGGAAAACCTTCACAGCTCAAACCGGCTCGACATGAATCGGCGCCGGCGCCTCACCCGCGCGCCATCGCTCGTACATGATCCGATAAGCCGCTTCGAGTTGCGCGCAATAGCGTGGCGTGTCGAACAACGACGAACGCTCGCGGCCGAGCCGCATCCTCTCGCGCATCGCCGCGAGCCGGATCGGATCGCGCGCCAGCGCCGAGGCAAGCACTTCATATTCCGCGAGCGATGCCGTCGCCAGCTCCGCAAATCCATGTGCGGTCAAAATACTGCCAGCAGCACGGGCCGCGAAACTGCGGCCGGCCGTCGTGACGATGGGCACGCCCATCCACAGCAGATCGTTTGTGTTCGTGTGGCCGTTGTACGGAAACGTATCGAGCGCGAGATCCGCCAGCGGCAGCCGGGCGAGATGCTCGGCGAGCGGCAGTTTCGGGGCAAAGATCAGCCGGTCATCGTCGACTTCTCTTGCCGCGGCTTCACGGCGAAGGTTCTGCGACGCTTCGGGCGACTGTTCGAGCAACCACAGGACACTCCCCGGCACTGCCCGGAGTAGACGCATCCAGATATCAAAGACGTTAGGCGAAATGCGCGCGGCGTTCACGAAACAGCAGAACACGAAACCGCTCGCAGGCAAGCCATGGTCCGCACGAGCCGGCGCGTTCAACGCGACGGGCCGCTTGCGGTCGCTGACCTGATAGCAGCCCGGCAGATAAACGAGGCTTTCGCTGTAGTGGCCGACCTCTGCCGGCGGCACAAC
>JAICQA010000251.1 GCA_025929595.1 Xanthobacteraceae bacterium | reverse complement strand
GTGCGGTGGAGCTGCGCCGTGTGATCGGCGCCCGACGTGTCGTGCGGGAAGGCTGGCGTCACCATCACCGGGCAGAGCAGCACATCGTAGTCGCGGAAGAACGCTTCCCAGGCGCGCCGTATTTTCGCGCGCTTCTCCTGCAGGCGGTCCCAGTCACGCAGGCTTTGTGCGGCGGCGCGTCCGATGCGGGCGGGCCAGGATTTGTCTGCCGGGTCGAGGCCGACGGAGGCGCGGATGTATCCCTGAAACGCCTCCTCGCTCAACCCGCCGCCCCACATGCCGAACAGGGTGGCGATGTAGGTCTCGTTGCTCTCGTCGGGATCGATCTCGGGCCGTGCCTTGTCGTCGATCGTCACGCCCGCCCTGCGCAGGTCATCCGCGAAAGCATGGACCGCGTTGAGGTAGCCGGGATCGACCGGATAGTGTTTCGTGTCGGCCCAAAGGGCGACGCGGAAATCCTCGAGCTTGTTTTTGCGCGCCTTCGGCAAATCCCAGCGCTTGCCCTTGCGGTCGAGATCGTTGGGCACGGCGATCACATCGAACAGCGTCTCTAGATCATAGGCGCTGCGCGCGAGCGGGCCGGCGACTTCCATCTCGATGTCGCGCAGCGCGCCGGGCTCGGGCGGGATATGGCCGATGAGTGGCACAAGGCCGTGGCTTGGCTTCAGGCCAAACGTGCCGCAGAAATGCGCCGGGCAGCGGATCGAGCCGCCGACGTCGCTGCCGACTTCGAGCGATGTCATGAAGGTTGCGACGGCTGCGGCTGCCCCGCCGGAAGAGCCGCCCGCCGTGACGTCCAGGTTCCACGGATTGCGCGTGATGCCGTAGATCGCGTTATAGGACTGATGGTCGCCGGCGCCTTCCGGCACGTTGGTCTTGCCGTAGATCACCGCGCCTGCGTCGCGCAATTGCGTGAGCATGAGCGCGTCCTGTTTGGGCACATAGTCGCGTAGCGCCGGAATCCCGCAGGTGGTGACAACGCCTTCCATCTCAAAGACGTCCTTCACCGTCATGGGCAGCCCATGCAGCGCGCCGAGGCTCTGGCCGTTCGCGGCCGCTTTGTCGGCGCGCTTTGCGTCGCGCCGGGCGCGGTCTTCGTCGAAGGCGATGACAGCATTGACGCCCGGATTGGCGCTACGGACGCGGGCAAGGGTGAGGTCGAGCAGTTCGGCCGCGCCGATCTTCTTTTCGCGCAGGAGCTTGAGGTGTTGGCGGGCGGTGGCGAAGACGGGCGACGCGGCGTTTTTATTCATGGCTTGTAGACTAGCTCGTCATGCTCGCGCTTGTCATCGCAAGTCGGGTGGACCCGACTTGCGACAATCAAATGCGCAACTCGACCAAGGCCGAGTTGCGTGGCATCCCGATTTCAACGGCACGGCCGTGCTCACCCAAGCGAGATGGCCGGGACAAGCCCGGCCATGACAATGAGTAGGTGCCGAACGCTCAGGCGGCGGAAGCTTTCGCGCGCCAGCCGCCCTGTGCGTCGGCGTAGTTCTCGCGCACTTCGCGCACATAGGGGACCGGGGCGACGACGCCCTTGATCTCCGTCTGCACGTGGCGTTCGACAACGGGCTTTGCGGAGCCGCCGTTTGCCTCGCCCCACACGAGCGAGACCTTGGTGCCCGGCGTCGCGTGCTCCGGATCGAGGATCGCAAGCGTCAGCATCTTGCCTTCGTTGGCGGTGTAGCTGATCCAGGTCGAGATGCCGGCCTGCTTCCCGTTCACCAGCACCTTGTCATAGGGATGCATGGAATACACGGAGCTCGGGAAGTCCATGTACTTGAAGCGGTTGTTCTCCTGGAACATCGTGCCGACCACGCGGCGCACATCGTCGTCGTCGAGCGCGATCGTCACCTTCTTGCGGTGTTTCTTGGTGGACATCTTCTCCAGCGCTTCGCGGCCGACGAATTCCTTGTCGAACTTCACGAAGCCGCCATAGCCGATGTCCCACGGCGAGAGGTAATAGTCTTCGATGTTCTCGGAGTAGAAGCTGCCGCCGATCGAGGCGCGCGCTTCATACATGTCGGAGGTCAGCCACTCGCGGTACGGCTTCATCTTCTCGCCGGTGTAGACGGCGGGGAGCGGCGAGGGGATCCAGCCGGATTCCACCGCGTTCGACGAGTAGGCGCGGCCGCCGACCAAGTGCAGGCCGAATTCCTTGCCCGCGGCGATCAACGCCTGCCGCACGGTCTCGCCGTCGTCCCAGTTGCCGAAGAGTTCGAGGCCGGGCTGGCCGGCCATGCCGTGACGGAGCGCCCACATCTCTTTGCCGGCGATCGTCATGCGGGTCATGTTGAAGAACCTGACCTCGGGCACCGGCTTGCCGGTCGCCTTCTCGATCACCTTCATCGCGTTCGGTCCCTGGATCTGGAACCGGAACGAGCGGCGGCGGCTCGGGTCCTTGCGGAGCGCGGTGCGCTCGTCGAGGTCGAGACGGACATCGTACTTGCCGGTCTCGGCGTGGAAGCGGACCCAGTTCAGCGCCGGACGGCGGCCGACGAGCTCAAGCTTGTTCTCGCCGAGATAGAACATGATGACGTCGCCGATGATGTAGCCGTCGTGGCTCACCGGGGCGAACTGCTTCGCCTTGCCGACTTCAAATCCCTTGAAGCTGTTGTAGGCGAGATAGGAGAGCAGCTTGATCGCGTCGGGTCCTTCCACGAGCAGATCGTCCATGTGGTAGGACTGATTGAAGAGCACCGCGCTTTTCTGCCACGCGATCTGCTCGTCACGCCAATTCGTGTATTCCGGCGGCACGCCCGGGTAGACATTCGCGCCGGTCGGCTGGTTGTACAGAAGTGCGGTCGCGCTCTTCGCGCCCTGCAATACGGCTTCGAGGCTTTTGGTCATCTCTCACTCCACTTCAATGTGTCCGCGGCTCGGCATCGTTGAAACAGAGAGACCAGGCCGGCGCAAGCCAGCCTGGTCCCTCAGTCGCTGCGGCCTTTACGACCAGGCCGGTTTTGGGAACAGCAACGGCTTCGCGCCGCCCTTGTTCGATGGGTAGAGGCCCACTACCTCGCCGTTCTGCCACTGGCCGACGGCCCACGGATTGGCGTTGAGCTGCTTCTCGTATTTCACGTCGCCCCAGATGGTCTTGAACGTCTTGGTGGCGAGCTCTTCGCGGATCGCTTTGCGGTCGATCTCTCCCACGGTCTCGATGGCCTGTTGCGTCGCTTCGAGCGCGGCGTAAACGGAGATCGCGCCCGCCTCGGACTCGCGATTGAACATGGCGCGATGCGCCTTGTTGTACGCGTCGAGGCCCGGGGCGGTGGAGTCCATGCCGCCGTACAGCAGAATGCCGTTCACCTTGTCGCCGAACTTGCCCTTGAAGCCGGGGAACGGCGTGCCGATTCCGAGATAGTACACAGGCGGACTGAACTTCACGATCTGCGACTGCTCCGCCAGCATGAAGGTGTCGGGCGGGTAGCTGAAGGCGATAAAGGCATCGGGATTGCTGCCCGACGCTTCGCGCAGCAGCGGCTGAAGATCGGACGCACCGAAGGCGTAACTCTTGTTGAACACGATCTCGAGGTCGCTCTTCTTGGCCGCCTCAATGAACGCGCCGTGCAGATCGACGCCAAGCTGCACGGTCGGATGGACGACGGCGACCCGTCCCTTGAGCTTTCCCTCCTTCTTCAGCTTCACGAGCATGTCGACAAGCGGTTGCGTCGCATGCCGCGGCTGCACCAGATGCCAGAAGGCAAAGGGCAGTTGCGGGGCCATGTCGTAAAGTCGTGTGGCGCCGGCGGTCGAATAGATGACCGGAAATCCGGCCTTGCCCGTGATCGGCGCCGACGCGAGGTTCATGTGGGTCGCGTAGGGGCTCAGGATCATATCCACCTTGTCCTGCTGGATCAGGCGCTCGGTGAGCTTGAGCAGCTCGTCTGGCTTGCCCTGATCGTCGTATTCGACCAGCTCGACCGGAACTTTCTTGTTGAACTTCTTCAGCGAAATGCCGCCGGCGTCGTTGGTGCGCTTGGCCCACAGCTTGTACTGCGAAAGCGTCGTCGACTCGGCGCCCGGCCCGAGCGGGCCGGACGTCGTAATGGCAAAGCCGAAACGGAGTTTGTCGGGCGCGGCGGCCTGCGCAAACACGGAGCCCGGCAATGCAGTGGCGCCGACAAGAGCGGCGCCGCCCTTGACCACGCTTCGTCTGTTCGGATATCTCGTCATCTTTCTCTCCCTGTCATTTCCCTGTTGTCGCTTCGCCGGCGTTGGCGCGCCGGCGTCCTCTCTCCCAGGCGAACAGCCGCCTAGTGTTTCCAGAGCTTGTCCGAGGCGATCCGCGCGCCTTCGGCGAGCGCTTCCAGCTTGAGCCAGGCCACTTTCGGGTCGCAGCCGGACCAGCCGACGAATGTTCCGAAGCCGCAATCGGTGCCGGCGATCACGTTCTCCTTGCCGACGATGCCTGCGAACTTCTCGAGCCGTTGCGCGACGAGGCGCGGGTGCTC
>JAICQA010000082.1 GCA_025929595.1 Xanthobacteraceae bacterium | reverse complement strand
CGTGCGGAGCGGAAGACGGGACATCGCGGCCTCCTAATTACATAATTTATTTGTTATATAAGAATATAACACGCTATCTTCTGTGAGTCTAATTCATTTCACTGAAACGGTCGTAAAATACCTTTGAGCGCAAGAAAACGCCGCAACACGCGATCAAGGTTCAAGCTGTTACGAGTTCACGATCACCGCTGCATTTTGCGGGGCGGTTCCCGCTCCACGAAACCAACGTTCTGGCTCAGCGGTTTCCTCGCCGGAGGTCGTCTTGCGCAAGCATCCCGTTCAACAGGAAGCGCATTGGCCCGACGGTGCGATTTTCACGGTCGGACATTCAACGTTGCCGATCGAGCGTTTCATCGCCGTGCTGAAAGTTTACGGGATCGAGCGGCTGGTGGATATCCGCACGGTGCCGCGCTCGCGTCACAACCCGCAATTCAACGCCGACGCTCTGGCAGACAGCCTGGCTGCGGAGCGTATCGATTATGTCCCCATGCCAGCGCTCGGCGGGCTGCGGCATCCGCGAAAGGACTCCCCCAACACCGGCTGGCGCAACAAGAGCTTTCGCGGCTACGCGGACTATATGCAGACCCCTGCGTTTCAAGATGCGGTCGAGGAGCTGCTTCGAATGGGCCGGGAGAAGCGAACGGCCATCATGTGTGCGGAGGCCGTACCGTGGCGTTGCCACCGTTCGTTGGTGGCCGATGCGCTCAGCGTGCGCAATGGCTCGGTCGTCGAGATTCTATCGGAGACCAGCCATCGGATGCACAAGCTGACACCCTTCGCGCGCGTATCGGAAACGACGATTACCTATCCGCCCGAACAACCGCACCTGCTTTAACCCTGTTGTCGGGGCAGCCGGCGTGAGGCGGTGTCGGCGATGCCGGCAGAGTGTTGGTATTGGCGGAAATGGCGCGCCCGAAAGGATTCGAACCTCTGACCCCCAGATTCGTAGTCTGGTGCTCTATCCAGCTGAGCTACGGGCGCGTGCCGGCGTGCGGCGAGAGGCATAGCTAAAGCCTCATGGATACAATGACAAGGCTCCAGGTTAATGGCGGATAAACGCTGTCATGAGCCGGTATGATACGTGCGGAACCCGCGTCACCGCAGCCATTGCACGAGGTCTTTCCGTGCCACAAGGTTCGGCCATGCACGCTGTTCCGCCGGTCGTCGAAGATTTCGGGCAGGACATCGCCTCGATCGCACGGATCGACGCGGTGCCGACCATTTTGCAAGTCATCTGCCGTGTCACCGGCATGGGCTTCGCCGCGGTCGCCCGCGTGACGGAAGACCGCTGGATCGCCTGCGAGGTGCATGACGAGATCGAGTTCGGCCTGAGGCCGGGCCGCGAACTCAAGGTCGAAACGACCATCTGCAACGAGATCCGCGGCAGCGGCCAGGCGGTCGTCATCGATCACGTGACGCGGGACGAAAAATTCCGCGAACACCCGACGCCGAGCATGTATGGTTTCGAGAGCTACATCTCCGTCCCGATCCGGCGCAGAAACGGCGAATTCTTCGGCACGCTCTGCGCCATCGACCCGCGCCCCGCCAGGCTGCGCACGCCGGAGGTCATCGGCATGTTCGAGCTGTTCGCCGCCCTGATCGGTCGCCAACTCGAGTCGCAGGACCGGCTGGCGCAAAGCGAAGCCGACCTCGTCGATGAGCGCCAGCTCGCAGAGCTGCGCGAGCAGTTCATTGCCGTGCTCGGCCATGACCTCCGCAATCCCCTCGCCTCGATTGACGCGGGGGTCAATCTGCTGCGCAGGACGCCGCTTGATGACAAGGCGGTCGCCACCGTCGACCTCATCCAGAAGAGCGTGCAGCGTATGGCGCGCCTGATCGACAACATCCTCGATTTTGCGCGTGGCAGGCTCGGCGGCGGCCTGATTGTGGAGCGAACCGCCGTTCCGATCCGGCCGGTGCTCGCGCAGGTGATTGAGGAGATGCGTCTCGCAGTGCCCGACCGGACCATTGAGGAGGAGTTCGCCGTCACCGAACCGGTGAATGGCGACGGCGCGCGTATCGCTCAGCTGCTGTCGAACCTCCTCGCGAATGCGCTGTCACATGGTACACCCGGCACCCCGGTCCGCGTGGGTGCGCGCGGCGGCGCAAATGCATTCGAGCTTTTCGTTGCGAATTCCGGCGACCCGATTCCGGCCGACACGATCGGCCGGCTCTTTCAGCCGTTCTTCCGCGCCTCCGCGCCGACGGAGATCAAGGGGCTTGGCCTTGGCCTCTTCATCTCGCAAGAAATCGCACGCGCGCATGGCGGCATGCTGACAGTGCATTCCGACGAGCGAGAAACACGCTTTACGTTCCGGATGCCGGCCGAATAAAGGATCAGGCGCTTGCGCGCTCGGCGCGGCGCTCGTGGAGCACGACCGGGCGGTCGGGAATAACGATACGGAAGGTAGCGCCGAGCGTGCCCTCCAGAAGCCTGATCTCGCCGCCATGCGCACGCACGAGCTCGGCCGCGATCACCAGACCAAGGCCCGTGCCGCCGCGGCGCACGCCACCCTGAAACGGCTCGAACAAATGCGCACGGGCGCGCTCCGGCAGGCCCGGGCCGGTATCGGCGACCTGCAGCACGACCACCGCGCCTTCGCGGCGGCCGATGATGCGGATCTGGTCGCGCTCGGGATCGTTCGGCGCACGCGCAAGGAGCGCCTGCTTGCTGTTACGCACGAGATTGATGAGTGCGCGCAGCAGCTGGTCGGGATCGGCATCGACCGTGAGCCCGCGTTCGACCGACGGCACCCAGCGGATCGGGGAATTGTCGCTGAGGTCGAGCGAGTCGCGCAACTCGTCGAGGAGTGCGGCGACATCGACCTTGCGCCGCTGCGGCGGCGGCTCCTGCGCGCGGCCATAGGCGAGCGTCTGCTCGCAATAGGCAATGGCGCGGTCGAGCGTCACCATCAGCTTCGAGGCAAGCTTGTTCACCGACGGGTCGGTGAGATGCGAAAGCCGGTCTGACAGCAACTGCGCCGGCGCGAGCAGATTGCGCAGGTCGTGATTGATTTTCGACACCGCGAGACCGAGCGAGGCAAGGCGGCTCCTGTGCTGCAGCGTGCCCGCCAGTTCGCGCTGCATGGCGGCAAGCTCGCGCTCGGCGACGCCGACTTCGTCGGCGCGGCCGGACGGCGCAATGATGCGCGAGGCGTCTTCCGGCGCCTGACCGAACGCAACCATGTGCGCGGTCAGCCGCCGCATCGGCCGCACGAACAGCCACACGAGCGACGCATAAACGAAGACGCCGGTGATCGCGGCGATGGCGAGCGATACCGCGAGGATATTCAGCGAGAAGCTGATCATGGCCTGACGCAGCGGATATTCGTCCATGACGATTTCGACGAACTCGCCGCCGCGCGGCGCCGGCCCGACGACGCGCATGACGTCGTTCCTGGAGCCGCTGAAGATCATCGTGAAGGCGGCGACGACTGCGCGGTGAAAGGCAACATCGCGGATGTCCACTTCGTTGTCGATCTCAGGCGGCATCTCCGAGAACGCCAGCAGTTGCCGCGAGTCCCCCTTTTTCATGGCGACCGCCTTGGCGCCGACGCTGTCGAGGAGCTGACGTGTGAGGTCGTCCGAGATCATGCCGTCGGGTGCGGCGTCGAGGACAAGCGCCGCAGTATGCGCGGCGGCCAGGCGGTCGGAGAGCCAGGCGAGGCGGAAATTGGCGATGGTCGGCACGAAGACGAGGATTTCGCCGATCATCACGAACAAGGCCGTAAGCAGCAGCAGCTTGCCCGAAAGCCCCAGCCGGGCACGCCGGGCTGGGGTCGGCGGCTGTTCCTCGTCGCGCTCTTCGCTCACGTCCGGGTGCCTCGCGAACCAGATGCCGATGATGCTCCCGGTGCCCCGGTGCGTCAAACGTGCCAGCCTTTGTCCTGCTGCCTCAAAACGGCACTTTTCAGCGGTTGTTGAAGATCAAATGCGGCCTCTTTGATTGACTTCAATGGGGTGCGCCCATATAAGCCGCGGGCCGACAGGGCACGGCCCAGCGCCTCCTTTTGCCGGCGATCCTTAATAAATCTGGCGGAGTTCGGACCCGTGAAGCGGACCTATCAACCGAGCAAGATCGTTCGCAAGCGGCGCCACGGTTTCCGCTCGCGCAGCGCCACCGTGGGCGGCCGCAAGGTACTTGCCGCGCGCCGCGCGCGCGGGCGCAAGCGCCTGTCGGCCTGAGGCGCGTCCGCGCGACGCGATCATGGAGCGCCTGAAGCGACGCGCCGACTTTTTGAGTGCTGCGAAGGGCGCGCGCATCCAGGCGGGTTCGTTCACGCTACAGGCCCGGGACCGGCGCGACCGCTCGCTTGCTCGCGTGGGTTTCACGATCACCAAAAAGACCGGTAACGCCGTGGAGCGCAACCGCATTCGGCGGCGGCTGCGCGCAGCCCTGGGCGGAGTCGTGCCGCGCAGCGGCCGGGCGGGATTTGACTATGTCATCGTGGCGCGGCGGCAAGCGCTCACCGTGCCGTTCGACGCGATGATCGCGGAACTTGAGCGCGCGCTGTCGCGCCTGCATGAACGCAAGTCCGGGCCAGGCCCGGCGCGCCCGAGTGTAAAGTCGGGCGACGGGGAGTCCGAATGACCGACCAAAAGAACACCATCGTCGCCATCCTGCTTTCCGTGATCGTTCTGATCGGCTGGCAGTATTTCTTTGCCGGCCCGCAGATGGAAAAGCAGCAGCGCGCCGCGCAGGAAGCGCAGCAGCAGCAATCGCAGCCACAGACGCAGACGCAAACGCCCGGTGTCGCGCCCGCGCCCGGCACGCAGACTGCGCCGGGCACCGCGCCCACCCCCGGCGCGCCCACGACGCGCCCCGGCACCGCGCCGCGCGAGTCCGTGATCGCCGCATCGCCGCGCATCCAGATCGACACGCCGCGCCTGCGCGGCTCAATCGCGCTCAAGGGCGCGCGCATCGACGATGTTTCGCTGAAGGACTATCGCGAGACAGTCGACCCGAAGAGCCCGAACATCAAGCTCCTGTCGCCGGCCGGCAGCCCCGATCCGTTCTATGCCGAATTCGGCTGGGTGGCGCCGGCTGGCAGCACCATGAAGCTGCCGAACGCCGACACGGTCTGGACCGCGGCAACCAGCGGCACACTCACGCATACGCAGCCTGTCGTGCTGAGCTGGGACAACGGTGCGGGCCTCATCTTCCGCCGCACCATCTCCGTCGATGCGAACTACATGTTCACCGTCAACGACACGGTCGAGAACAAGGGCGCGGATGCCGCCACGATCTATGGTTACGGGCTGATCTCGCGGCATGGCACGCCGCCGGTCGCGGGCTTTTACATCCTGCACGAGGGTCTGATCGGCGTCCTCGGCGACGGCAAGCTGCACGAGATCACCTACAGCGATATCGCCGGCGAACCGCCGCAAACCGTCAAATCCACCGGCGGCTGGCTCGGTATCACCGACAAATACTGGGCGGCGACGTTGATCCCCGACCAGGCGACATCCATGCAGGCGCGATTTGCGTCGAGCAAGATCGGCGCACTCGACACCTTTCAAACCGACTATTTGCTGGACGCGACGACCATCGCACCGGGGGCGAAGGTCAGCTCGCAGGCCCGCCTGTTCGCCGGCGCCAAGGAAGTCGCCGTCGTGGACGGCTATGAAACGCAATACGGCATCAAGAATTTCGAGCTCCTGATCGACTGGGGCTGGTTCTACTTCGTCACCAAGCCGATGTTCTTCGCGCTCGACTACTTCTTCCGCTGGAGCGGCAATTTCGGCATCGCGATCCTGATCGTCACCGTCTTCATCAAGATCCTGTTCTTCCCCCTTGCCAACAAGTCCTACGCATCGATGGCGCGCATGAAGGCCGTGCAGCCGCAGATGCTGGAAATCCGCGAGCGCTTCAGCGACGACAAGGTGAAGCAGCAGCAGGCGATGATGGATCTCTACAAACGGGAGAAGATCAACCCGGTTTCGGGCTGCCTGCCGATCCTGATCCAGATCCCGGTGTTCTTCGCACTATACAAAGTGCTGTTCGTCACCATCGAGATGCGGCACGCGCCGTTTTTCGGGTGGATCCGGGATTTGTCCGCGCCCGACCCGACGACGGTATTCAACCTGTTCGGGCTGATCCCGTGGGATCCGACGGTCGTGCCGGTGCTCGGGCCGTTCCTCATGCTCGGCGTGTGGCCGCTGATCATGGGCGTCACGATGTTCGTGCAGATGAAGATGAACCCGGCTCCGCCCGACCCGACCCAGAAGATGATCTTCGACTGGATGCCGCTGTTCTTCACCTTCCTGCTCGCGTCGTTTCCGGCCGGCCTTGTGATTTACTGGGCGTGGAACAACTTCCTCTCCGTGCTCCAGCAGGGAGCGATCATGCGCAAGCATGGCGTCAAGATCGAGCTCTTCGACAATATAAAGGGCATGGTCGGCAAGGGTTCGACGGACAAGAAGGCCGCGGACAAAAAGAACTAACGGTCCCTCATCAATCGATGCCCCGGCGGCGCCGCTGTCCGGGGCATTTCTGTTTCCGGCTTGCCCTCGCGGGCATGCCTTGCCACAAGGCGCGTCATGATCGTTCTTGAAGACATTTCCATCCGCATCGCGGGCAAGCTCCTGCTCGACCACGCTTCCGTGTCGATCCCGGAACGGGCGCGCGTGGGTATTGTCGGCCGCAACGGCACCGGCAAGACCACTCTCTTCCGTGCGCTCGACGGCGACATGGACACCGAGACCGGTGCCATCCGCATGCCATCGCGCGCGCGCATCGGCCGCGTGGCGCAGGAAGCGCCCGCCGGACCCGAGACGCTGATCGATGTCGTGCTTGCCGCCGACACCGAACGCGCCGCACTCCTGATTGAACGCGAGACGGCGAAAGATCCGATGCGTATCGCCGAGGTCGAAATGCGGCTTGTGGACATCGACGCTTACTCGGCGCCATCGCGCGCCGCTCGCATTCTCGCGGGCCTCGGCTTTGACGAGGCAGCGCAGAACCGAGCCGCTTCGGAATTTTCCGGCGGCTGGCGCATGCGCGTGGCGCTCGCCGCCGTTCTGTTCGTCGAGCCCGATTTGTTGCTCCTCGACGAGCCGACCAACTATCTCGACCTAGAAGGGACGCTCTGGCTTCAAGATTATTTGGCGCGCTATCCGCACACGGTACTGCTGATCAGCCATGATCGCGACCTGCTCGACACTTCGGTCAATTTCATCCTGCATTTCGACCAGAAGAAACTGAAGCTCTATCGCGGCGGCTTCTCGCAGTTCGACCGGCAGCGGCGCGAACAACTGGTTGTCGATCAGCGCGCGCGTGAAAAGCAGAGCGCCAAGCGCGAGCACATGATGGCGTTCGTCGAGCGCTTCCGTGCCAAGGCCTCGAAGGCGCGGCAGGCGCAGTCGCGCCTGAAGGCGCTCGAAAAGATGGAGCCGCTCGCCGACGCCATGAGCGAGACGCCCGCGGCCATCGACATCCGCTCGCCGGAGCGGGAACTGTCACCGCCGATCGTCGTATTCGACGACGTGAATGTCGGCTACGAGCCCGGCAAACCGATCCTGCGCAAGCTTTCGCTGCGCATCGACGAGGACGACCGCATTGCCCTGCTCGGCCCCAACGGCAACGGCAAGTCCACCTTTGCGAAATTGCTCGCCGAGCGGCTGAAGCCCGAGAAGGGCAATGTCGTGCGCGCGGCGAAGCTCGATGTGGCTTATTTCGCGCAGCATCAGCTCGACGAATTGCATGCCGACGAGTCGCCCTACGAGCATGTGCGACGTCTCATGCCGAACGTCGCAGAGCCGAAGGTGCGCTCACGCGTGGCGCAAATGGGATTCTCGGGCGAAATGGCGGACACGAAAGTGGGCTCGCTCTCGGGCGGCGAGCGGGCGCGGTTGCTCATCGGCCTCGCCTGCTTCAACGGCCCGCATCTCCTGATCCTCGACGAGCCGACGAACCATCTCGACATCGAGGCGCGCGCGGCACTCATCGAAGCGCTCAGCAACTACACGGGCGCGGTGCTGCTCATCACCCACGACCGTCACCTGCTCGACGCCTGCGCCGAACGGCTGTGGCGCGTGGCCGACGGCACGGTGCAGCCCTACGAAGGCGACGTGGACCAGTATCGGCGCGAAGTGCTCGGACGCTCCGGCGCGCAGCGACTCGCGGGCGCGCCGAAGGCGGCCAACATCAACCCCGCCGAGAAGCGCGCGGAGCTGGCGCCCCTGCGCAAGAAGATCGCGGCGCTCGAGACCGAAATCGAGAAGCTGGAAGAAGAGATCGCGGCACTCGACGCGAAGCTCGCCGATTCCGCGTCGCTCTCCGGCAATGCCGCGAAATTTGCCGAGCTTGGGCGCGAGCGGGCGAAGAAATCCGATCGTCTCGCCAAGGCCGAGGAAGAATGGCTGGCCGCCAGCGCGCGGCGCGAGGAACTTTCCGCATGAGCGAGGCGGCCGGTTTCACCGAGGACGAACTCGAAACCGGCCGTAAACTCTTCGCCGGCGAATGGGATTTCGTCGCGGGCGCGGGATCGGCGGAGTCGCTGCCGAAGATGCAGGGCATCGAGGTCGCGTTCGCCGGGCGTTCGAATGTCGGTAAGTCGTCGCTCATCAACGCATTGACCAACCGCAAGGCGCTCGCGCGCGTGTCCGACACGCCGGGCCGCACGCAGCAACTCAATTTCTTTCAGGGCTGCATGAACCTGCGGCTCGTGGATCTCCCGGGCTACGGCTATGCGAAGGCGGGACGCGCCAAGGCCGAAGCCTGGACCGAGATCGCGCAGGCTTATCTCGCCGGCCGCGCCAATCTCGCGCGCGTCTTCGTCCTCATCGACGCGCGGCACGGGCTGAAGGATTCGGACGGCGGCACGTTCGACCTCTTGGACCAGGCGGCGGTGAGCTACGCCGTGGTGCTGACGAAGTCCGACCAGTTGAAGGCCGACGAACTTCCCGCGCGGGTGAAGGAGACCGAGGCCGGCATCGCCCGGCGCGCGGCCGCTTTCCCGGTCGTCTTCCCGACCTCCTCAAAACTCGGCACCGGCCTGCCCGAACTCCGCGCCGCCATCGTGCGGGTGATGCGGGAGCAGGCCTGACGCCTCATCTTCGAGACGGCCCGCAGGATGAGGCGTGAGGATTTGAGACGTGGCGAAGCATCAGCTAGAACCCGCTGGCCCCTCGCGAAATCCGGTTGATTCCATGTCCAAGAAAGAGCCGCAGGTCGACATCGCCGAAGAAGCGCTCCTGACCGCGCGCGTGCTGTCGGAGGCGCTGCCGCACATGCAGCGCTATGACGACGAGATCG
>JAICQA010000459.1 GCA_025929595.1 Xanthobacteraceae bacterium | reverse complement strand
TGAATTGCTCGGCGTGCCGGCCGGTACGGTCATGAGTCGCATCGCGCGCGCGCGTTCGGCGTTGCTACAAGCCATCGAATCGAGCAGCGTCCGCCCGCTGAAATCCAGCCATGGCAACTGACCGCAAGTCCGACGAGATTTTGCTCAACGCGCTGGTCGACGGCGAATTGAGCCCGGCCGAGCATGCGGCGGCTGCGGCGCGGCTGCGGACGGACAAAGAGTTCGCGCGCGCCTATGCGACATTGGCGCGCCTCAAGGCGTTTGTCGCGGAAATTGCCGACGAGGACGAGGCGCCGCGGATCGAATTGGCGGCGCCGGCTCCGAAGCGCCGCCGGCTGGTCGCGGCGCGGGCCGCCGCGGCTGCGATTCTGCTGGTCATTGTCCTGCTCCCGCTTGAGCGCCGCGATCCGGTGCAGATGACACGATCGGCGCCGGAAAAGGTCGTCGCCGTCGCGTTCGCCGGCGAAGCGGTCATTCCCGACCTGACGGCGGCGGGCCTGAAGCTGGCCCGCACGGTCGTGAGCACTTCGGGCGGTGCGCAGTCGCTGGTTGCGACCTATCTCGGCCCGCGCGGGTGCAGGCTGGAGCTCTGGGTCGGCAACGCGGCATCGAAGTCCGCTTCGCCGGCCGGTACCGAGCGGCGGAGCTGGCAGGTCGGGGACCTGGTCTATGAGCTTATCGCCTTCGGGATGCCGGCTTCACGGTTCGGCAAGGTGGCAGCCTTCGCTGAAAAAGCCACGCGGGCCACGGTTCCGCCGGACGACGCGGAGCGGCTCATCCAGGCGCGCGTCAAACGTCCGCCCTGCGTCGCCTGACATGGAATAAATTTCCTCCCGTCTCCGTTTCTTCTCCTGAGTCCCTTGCCGGCGCGGCCGGCAGGGCAACGCCGTCGCATCGCGGCCCGCAGGTCATGCATGACCCGCGGGCGGCGAACATGTCGCTTGCGAGGGATGGCGGCAAATCCAGACGCCTTCGGACCACGCGAAGCCGGAGGGAGGGAGGATCATATGGATCAGTCGACCCAGATTCCGCGCAGACATTTTCTGATTGCCGCCGGCTCGGCGGGCGTGGCGGTTGCGCTGCCCACGGGCAGCGCCGTGCCGGCGCTTGCCCAGGACGCCAAACCGCTGCCGGCCTATGCGTCGTGGAAAAATCCCGACGCGGTGATCGTGCACTCCTCGAACACCATCGAGACCAAGCGGAGCGCTTTCGGCACCAGCGGCATCACGCCGGAGGACGAGCTCTATGTCCGCAACAATTTGCCCGCGCCGAACGAGTCGATTGTCGCCGACCGCGATGCGTGGGACGTCGAGTTCGAAGGCGTCGGCAAGCCCGGCACGATGAAACTCGGCGACCTGAAGAAAATCGGCGTCGACAGCGTCGCGATGGTCCTGCAGTGCTCCGGTAACGGCCGCGGCTTTTTCAGTCACAAGGCCAGCGGCACGCAATGGACGGTGGGCGCGGCGGGGAACGTCTTCTGGAGCGGCGTGCCGCTCAAGGCGGTCGCGGACGCCATGGGCGGCGTCGCCGGCGGGCGCAAATTCATCACCGGCACGGGCGGCGAGGAACTGCCCAAGGGCGTCGATCCCAAGACCATCATCGTCGAACGCTCGGTGCCGATCTCGGCGCTCGACACCGCGATCCTTGCCTGGGAGATCAACGGCAAGCCGATCTCGGTCGCCCATGGCGGGCCGCTGCGTCTGGTGCTGCCGGGCTAT
>JAICQA010000103.1 GCA_025929595.1 Xanthobacteraceae bacterium | reverse complement strand
TCGGCACAGACAACCGCCATGATCACGAGGATCCAGCCGGTGCCGACGGCCGCCATGATGGCGGTGATGCGTCCGACAAGCGACTTGTCGGACGCACCATCGTGAGGATCGGACATATTGGCTATTCGCTACGGCTCATTCCTTGTCGAAGTCGCGCGGGAACTTGAAGCCCTGCGCGCGCACGGCGTTCATGTACTCGACGAGCACGGCCTTGCCCGCGGGACCGGTCTGCTTCAGCCATTCGGTGGTCGGGTTGGGAATGGCCTTGACCAGACGAACCTGTTCTGCGGGCGCCATCTTGACCATCTTGCCGCCAGACTTGGTCCAGGCTTCGGTCGCGCTGTTGATGCGCGCGGTCTGCTCCTTCAGATAGTTTTGCTTGTAGGCGTCCGCGCCCTTGCGGAACGCAGCTTTCACCTCGGCCGGAAACTTGTCCCAGCGCGACTTGTTGATGCCGACGGCGCCGGCATACATCGCGCCCATGTCGACCACGGTGTAGTTCGGCGCGACCTCGAACAGCTTGGCGGGGACGGCGGACGTGATGAAGGCGATGGCGCCGTCATACACGCCGGTCTTGATGTCGTTGTAGAAGGTGTTGAGGCTGCCCTGCACGCCGACCGCGCCGGTGTTCTTGAACCAGTTGAGGTTGGGTCCCGCGCCGCCGATCTTCTTTCCGTTCAGGTCTTCCATCCTGGCGATCGGGAAGTTGGTGGCTAGGCCGTAGTTCTCGATCGCGAAGCCGGCGAGATAGACGACGTTGTACTTGCTCCACTCGGCGGTGAGCTCGGGGCGCGCCTGCACCTTGTCGATGGCCGCCGTGACGACGTTCGCATCGGGCGGGCCGTAGGGGACGAAGTAGGTGACGTTGTTGAGCGGCATCTTGCCGGACTGGAAGACGGTGGCGACGACGCCGATGTCGGAAATACCCTGCTCCATGGTTTCCAACTCGCTGCCGATCTTGGCGAGCGTGCCGCCGTAAGCCTCCGTCCACTGAACCTTGTACTTGTTGGTCTTCGCAAGCTCCGCATCGACGGTCGCCATCAGCGACTCCTTCAGATGCTTCACCCACAGGAAGATCGGCGGATGGCCCGCCGCCATGGTCAGCCTGATCGTCTCCTGCGCGAACGCGGCCGGCGAAGCCGACAGCACGATGGCGAAGCCCGCGGCGGCAACACTCGCGCGCAGCATCGCGCGCTTTGAAATCCGGAAATTCATTCGACGTCCTCCCTGACGATCGGCGGATACTTTGCTCAGCGGCCGCCTTTGCAAAAAGTATAGGAGGCGACCATTTTCTTGACAAGCTAATTGGTCAGTCGTCTAATTAATTCGGTCGAGGAAACGGGCCTTGCGCGCGCGTAACGCCGAGCTGACAAAAGAGCGAATTCTCAACGCCGCCGAGCGGTCGTTCTCCGAACGCGGCATCGACGGCGTTTCGCTGCGTGAGATCGCCGCGTCGGCAGGCGTGCAACTTGCGCTCATCAGCTACTATTTTCGCACCAAGGAAGGGCTCTACCGCGCCGTCTTCCATCGCCGCATCGATCCGATTTCCGCCGAGCGCACCTCAAAGTTGCGTTCGCTGATGGCGCGGAAGAATCCGCCACCGACCGTTGAGGAGGTATTGGACGCCTTGGCGCGCCCGTGGGTCGAGCTGCGCGACAAGCGCGGCGGCCTTCTCTACACCCGCCTGATCGCGCGGGAGGTCGGCGACCCGCGCGAGGCTAGCCGCGGCATCGTGCGGGACCTGCTCGACCCGATCGCGCGTGAATTCATCGGCGCGCTGGAAAAGGTGCTGCCGAACCATCCGAAGTCGGAAATCCACTGGACCTATCATTTCTTCATCGGCGGGCTGCTGCTGGTGCTGCTCAAGCAGGAGCGCATCGAGCGGCTGTCCGGCCGCGTCTGCGACCTGGCGCACGGCGAGCACGTGATCGAGGAGATCGTCGGGCTGTTCGCACGGGCGCTGCGTAATTCACAAAAGACAAAAAAGCCGGCCGCCCGCGCGAGCCGCAATCCGAGAGGGAGGAAAGGCGATGAAACTCGTAACGTTCTCAGTGCGCGGCGGAAATCGGCGCAGCGGCGCGCTGATCGATGACGGCAAGACCGTCGTCGATCTGGCGGTTGCCAGCCAGGCCAAGGGCCGGGGCACGGATCGTCTTGCCACGGTGCTCGCGATCGCCGAGGGCGGACAGGGCGCGCTCGACGAGGCCTATGATGCGGTGAAGGGTGCTGTGAAAGACGCGATCCATGCGCGCGACTCCGTCAACCTGCATGCGCCGATCCCCAATCCGCCGCAGATGCGCGATTTCCTGTGCTTCGAGAAGCACCTGAAGCAGGCCTTCGGCGCGGCGCGCAAGGTACGCGCCAGGCAGTCGCCCGACCCGGAAGCGGCGATGAAGGAGATGGAGGAGAAGAACATCCTCTCCGTGCCGCAGGCCTGGTACGACCGGCCGCTCTTCTATCATCCCAACCGCTTCAACGTGATCGGCGACGGCGACGAGGTGGTGTGGCCGGCCTATTCGCAACTCATGGATTTCGAGCTCGAGTTCGGCTTCTACATCGGCAAGCCGGGCAAGGACATCACGAAGGAAAAAGGACGCGAGCACATTTTCGGTTACACGATCTTCAACGATTTCTCCGCGCGCGACGAGCAAACGAAAGAGATGGCCGGCCAGCTTGGGCCGGGCAAGGGCAAGGATTTCGACGGCGGTAATTCGATGGGGCCATGCCTCGTCACCGCCGACGAGCTGAAAGACCCCTACAAGCTCACCATGGTTGCGCGTGTGAACGGCGAGGAGTGGGGCCGCGGCAGTTCCAGCGAGATGGGCTGGAAGTTCGAGGATTGCATCGCGCATGCCTCGCGTTCCGAGACGTTGCATCCGGGCGAGTTCTTCGGCTCCGGCACCGTCGGCAACGGTTGCGGCCTCGAACAACTGCGCTTCCTGCAATCGGGCGACGTGGTGGAGCTCGAGGTCGAAGGCATCGGCACGCTGCGCAATCGCGTTGTGCGCAACTAAAAAATCGGGAGGAAATCGTGGGACAGAAAATTCACCGCATCGTCACCGGCCATAACAAGCAGGGCAAGGCGATCGTCTCAATCAACGATCAGGCGCCGAACGCCGTCGAGATCAAGGGCTGGCCCGGACTCTGGGTCACGGACCTCTGGACGACCGACGAAATGCCGATCGACAACATGACGGAGCACGACCGCGGGGCGCGGCCGCTGCGCCACGACCCGACGCCGAACGGCACGATCTTCCGCGTGGTGGAGTTTCCGCCGGAATCGAAGATGCAGGGCATCGACGCCAAGGCCGCCTTCGAGCATCTCGGCAGCACGACCAAGCCGCGCGAGGAAGACACGGCCAAGCATCCGTCCATGCATAAGACGAAATCGATCGACTATCTCGTGGTGATCGCGGGCGAGATGTGGATGGTCATGGAAGAGGGCGAAGTGCTGCTGCGCCCCGGTGACTGCATCGTGCAGCGCGGCACCAATCACGCCTGGGTGAATAAGGGCGACGTGCCCTGCCTGCTCGCCGCGATCCTGATCGACGCGCAGCCGGCTCCGTGAGCGGGGCCGGCGTGGCAAACCCGAAAATCGACCTGTCTGGCAAGAAGGCGCTTGTCACAGGTGCTGCGAGCGGTATCGGTGAAGCGGTCGCGGGCTATTTCGCCGAGATGGGTGCGACGGTCGCCGTCTGCGACGTCAACAGCAACAAGCTCGCCGCTGTCGCCAGGACCGTCGGGGCGCGCGCGGTAAGCACCGGCGACGTGTCCGTGGAAGCCGAAGCCGACCGCCTGGTGAGCGAAGCGGTGGACGGTCTCGGCGGGCTCGACGTGCTGTTCAACAGCGCGGGTGTGGCTGACATTCTGTCCTCGCTCGAACACGACATGGAGCGCTGGGACAAGATCTTCGACATCAACCTGCGCGGCACGTTCCTGATGTGCCGGGCGGCGGGCCGCGTGATGGTGCCGAGGCGGAGTGGCTCCATCATCAATGTTTCGTCGATCAACGGCATGCGCGGCTTCCCGCGCAGGGCCGCTTACGGCGCGTCGAAGGCGGGCGTGGCTGCCGTCACGCGCGCGCTGGCGAGCGAATGGGGCGGAGCGGGCGTGCGGGTGAACGCCTTAGCGCCGGGCTACATCCGCACCGCCATGGTCGACGAACTCGATCGTGAAGGGAAAATCGATCTCAAACGCATTGAAGGCCGCACGCCGCTCGGGCGGCTGGGGCTGCCGCTCGAGATCGCGCATGCGGCGGCGTTTCTCGCCTCCGACCTGGCGGCTTACGTGACCGGCGTGCTGCTGCCGGTAGACGGCGGCTGGGATTCGTTCGGCGGCGCGGGCGAAGTGGCTACGGCGTAAGAAGGGATCGTGATGGCCAAAAATCCAATCGACGGCTTTGTCGTCGACAAAAGCAAGATCAGGCATATCGGCAGCGGCCTGCAGCGGCCGGAATGCATTCTGGCCGAGCCCGACGGGTCGCTGTGGTCGGCCGATGCGCGGGGCGGGGTCGTGCACATCCGGCCCGACGGTTCGCAGCAACTGATCGCGCAGCAGGCGGCGGCGGATTTCGCTAACGCTGCTTCCGACGTCGAGCGCTTCACCAAGGGCACGCTGCCGAACGGGCTCGCGTTCGCGAAGAACGGCGACGTGATCATCTCGAATTTTGGCACCGACCGGTTGGAGGTAATGACGCGCGACGGACAGACGCGCGTGCTGGTCGACCGCATCGACGGGCAACCCATCGGCAAGGTCAATTTCGTGCTGCGCGACCGCCGCGACCGGCTGTGGCTGACGATCTCCACGCGTATCAGGGACTGGACCAAGGCGATCAGCCCGAACATCAGGGACGGCCTCGTCGCGCTCTATGACGGCGGCAAGTTGCGCATCGTCGCCGATGGCTTTGCCTTCACCAATGAAATCCGCTTCGACGAGAAGGAAGAGTGGCTCTATGTGGTCGAAACCTGCGGCCCGTGCATCACGCGGCTGCGGGCGGCGTCCGACGGCTCGCTCTCGCAGCGCGAGACGTTCGGCCCGTCCGACCACGGCGCCTTCATCGACGGCATCGCCTTCGACTCCTACGGGAATCTGTGGGGCACGCATGTGATGACCGATCGCATCTTCGCCATCACACCCGAGGGCGAGCTGCGCATCCTGCTCGACGACGACAATCCGGAGCCGAGCCGCGTGCTGATGGACGCGTTCCGGCGCGACGAGGTGAAGCCCGAGCAGTTGCTCGCCTGCGGCGGCACGATCGCGCCGTGGTTCGCGAGCGTGACCTTCGGCGGCGCGGACCTGAAGACCGTCTATATCGGCAGCCTGCGCGGCACGACGATTCCCTATTTCACCTCGCCGGTCGCAGGCCTGCCGATGGTGCATTGGAAAGCTAGCGTTTAATCTGTCATTCCGGGACGGCACGAAGCGCCGGGCCCGGAATCCAAGCGGCGTCGCCACTTGCTTCTGAGTCACTCTGGATTCCGGGCTCGCGCCTTCGGCGCGCCGCGGAATGACAGAACATTAGTTCTCGTCCCCCTCGACATCATCCAGAAAATCGAGATTGTGCGAGGAGTGCCGCCGATCGGTGAGGTCCGACGCCGTGCGCACGACGCCGGCGCCGAAGCGTTCCGACAGGTTATCCATCGCGACTTCCAGCTTGCGGCGGCGTTCGCCGCCCGGCGCGAACAGGTCGGTCTGCTCCTTCTGCTGCTCGCGTTCGATGTCGTAGGCGGCCATGCCGACCAGACGGAACGGGCCGCGGTGACCGAACTCCGACAGCAGCGAGACGCCGATGCGATAGAATTCGTCGGCGACGTCGGTGCCGCGCGTGAGACGGTGCTGACGGGTGAGGAGCTGGAAGTCCGCGGTCTTCAGCTTCACGCGTACGCCGCGCGCGACATAGTGCTTGCGGCGCAGGCGGCGGCCGATCTCGTCGGCGGAGCGGCGCAGGTGCCGCTTCATCTCGTCGCCGATGAAGATGTCGCGCGCAAGCGTCACCTCCGAGCCGATGCTTTTTGACGAGCGGTGGCCTTCGACGCTGCGCGGATCTTCGGCGTTCGCGAGCGAATAGTAGTGCGCGCCGGCGCGGCCCAGCTCGCGCTGGAGCCATTTGGGGTCGGCGCTCGCGACATCGCCGATGGTCCTGAGGCCGATGCGCAACAGGCGCGGCTCGGTCTTTTTGCCGACGCCCCAGAGATACGACACGGGCAGGGGCGCGAGCCAAGCCTTCGCCTCGCTTTGCGGCACGACGGTGAGGCCGTCGGGCTTCCTGTAGCCGCTCGCGACCTTGGCGACATATTTCGTGCCGGAGATGCCGACCGTGACGTTGAGCCCGCCCGTGACTTCGCGCACGGCGTCCTTCAGCTTGCGGCCCATCGCTTCCGGCGGGCCGAAGATGTTCTCCGCGCCCGACATGTCGAGGAAGGCTTCGTCGAGGCTGATCGCTTCCACATCCGGCGAGAAGTCGCCGAAGGTGTGCATGACGGCTGCGGAAATCTCGCGATAGCGCTCGAAGCGAGGCGGCACGATGAGCGCCTCGGGGCAGAGCTTGCGGGCGCGCGCCATGGGCATGGCGCTGCCGACGCCGAAGGGGCGGGCTTCGTAGCTCGCGGTCAGCACCACGCCGCGTGCGCTCGGCGAGCCGACGAGGATCGGCCGCCCGCGCAGTGTTGGGTCGTCCATCTGCTCCACCGCCGCATAGAACGCGTCCATGTCGGCATGCAGGACGATGCGGGGCCAGGGGGCGGGCATGACGCCAATTCTACGTCATTCCGGGGCGCCGCTTGCAATGCCGCTGCAATCGCCGCATGGATTCCGGGTTCGCGCGCTTTCAGCGCGCGCCCCGGAATGACAGCAAGATGGCTCCGAAGAAATCCTCCGCGCCGAAATCTGTTGAAAAACTCACCGCCCGCGAAGCCAAGGCCGAGCATGCGCGGCTGGAGGCGGAGATTTCGGCGCATGACAAGCGCTACTACCAAGAGGATGCGCCGACCGTTTCCGACGCCGAATACGACGAACTGCGCCGCCGCTACGAGGCGATCGAGCAGCAGTTTCCCGAGCTTCACTCGCTCACAAGCCTAACACGCAAGGTGGGTGCGGCGCCCGCGGGCCGTTTCAAGAAGGTGAAGCACGCGGTGCCGATGCTCTCGCTCGGCAACGCCTTTACCGAAGAAGACGTCAACGACTTCGTCGACCGCATCCGGAAGTTTCTGCGTCTCGGCGAGAAGGAAAAGATCGAATTCCTGGCCGAGCCGAAAATCGACGGCCTGTCGTGCTCGCTGCGTTACGAGAAAGGAAAGCTCGTGCAGGCGGCGACGCGCGGCGACGGCGCGGTGGGTGAGGACGTTAGCGCGAACATCCGCACGATCAAGGAAATCCCCGCCGAGCTGAAGGGCCGTGACGTGCCTGACGTGATTGAAGTGCGCGGCGAGGTCTATATGCGGCGCGTCGACTTCCTGGCGCTCAACGAACGGCAGAAAAAAGAAGGCAAGCAGCTTTACGTGAACCCGCGCAACACGGCGGCGGGTTCATTGCGCCAGATCGACCCGGCGATGACGGCGAGTCGGCCGCTGCGTTTCTTCGGCTATGGCTGGGGGCAGGCGAGCGAGCTGCCCGGCAAGACGCAATGGGAGGTGTTTCAGGCTCTCAAGCGCTGGGGCATTCCGACCAATCCGCTCAGCAAGCTCTGCAAGAACGCGGGCGAGATGGTGGCGCATTATCGCGGCATCGAGGAGAAGCGCGCGAAGCTCGAATACGATATCGACGGCGTCGTCTATAAGCTCAACCGTCTCGACTGGCAGGAGCGGCTCGGCTTCGTGTCGCGCACGCCGCGCTGGGCGATCGCGCACAAGTTCGCGGCCGAGAAGGCGACGACGATCGTGAACGACATCATGATCACGGTCGGCCGTACCGGCGCGCTGACGCCGACCGCGGTGCTCGAGCCCGTGAATGTCGGCGGCGTCATGGTCGGCATGGCGACGCTGCACAACGAGGATTACATCAAGGGGATCGGCGGCGACGGCGGCCCGATCCGCGGCGGCGTCGACATCCGCATCGGCGATACGGTGCGTATCCAGCGCGCGGGCGACGTGATCCCGCAGGTGCTGGACGTGCTGACGGACAAGCGCCCGAAAAGCGCGAAGCCTTACGTGTTTCCGGACAAATGCCCGGCCTGCGGCAGCCACGCGGTGCGCGAGGCCGATCCCGACACCGGCAAGCAGGACGCCGTGCGCCGCTGCACCGGCGGCCTCATCTGCCCTGCGCAGGCGCGCGAGCGCCTCAAGCATTTCGTGTCGCGCAATGCCTTTGACATTGAAGGCTTGGGTCTGCAGCGCATCGACGAGTTCTACGAAGAGGGATTGATCCAGCGCCCGCAGGATATCTTCACGTTGGAGGCGCGCAATGCGCGCAGCCTCAAGCGATTGGAGAACCGGGAAGGGTGGGGCGAGACGAGCGCGAAGAATCTGTTCGCAGCCATTCAGGCGCGCCGGTCGATTTCGCTCAACCGCTTCATCTTCGCGCTCGGCATCCCGCATGTGGGCGAGACGTCGGCGCGGCTGCTGGCGCGCCATTTCGGCAC
>JAICQA010000196.1 GCA_025929595.1 Xanthobacteraceae bacterium | reverse complement strand
GGCGGCTGTAAAGCTCACTTTATAGTCGTTGAGCAGCTCGTAGACGGAGGCGCCGTCGAGCTTGGCGCCGGGCATCACGAGACCCGCACCCAGCATCGGCGCGGTCAGCGCCAGACCCCAGCAGTTGGCGTGAAACATCGGCACGACCGGCATAACCATGTCGCGCGAGGAAATGCCCATCGCGTCGGGGAGCGCGGCGATCATGGAATGCAGGACATTCGAGCGGTGCGAATAGACGACGCCCTTCGGACCGCCCGTCGTGCCGGATGTGTAGCACATGCCGGCCGCGGTGTTCTCGTCGAACTGCTTCCACGCGTAGTCGTCGTCGATGCCGCCGATCCATTCCTCGAAGGCAACAGCATTCTTCAGCGACGTCTGCGGCATGTGTGCGGCGTCTGTCAGCACGACATAACGCTCGATGCTGGGAAGCTTGTCGGCGAGCTTTTCCAGCAGCGGCACGAAAGTGAGGTCGGTGAGCATCACGCGGTCTTCGGCGTGGTTCACAATCTGCGCGATCTGTTCGGGGAAAAGGCGGGGGTTGACGGTATGATAAACACCGCCCGCGCCCATGATGCCGTACCAGGCTTCGAGATGCCGCCACGTGTTCCAGGCGAGCGTGCCGACGCGGTCGCCGATCTTCAGCCCGTCTTTTTCAAGACGCTTGGCGATCCGGAGCGCGCGGCTGCGCACGTCACGGTAATTCGTCTTGTGGATCGGGCCTTCCACCGAGCGGCTGATGACCAGCCGGTCCGGATGGTGGATCGCGGCGTGGTCGATGATCTTGTGGCAGAGCAGCGGCCATTGCTGCATGAGGCCTTGCATGAGTTCCCTCCCCGGACGAGCCGCGCTTTGCGCGCGTAATTGGTTTCTTCCCGCGTAAGGTAGCGCCGGGAGCGGGCGGCGCAAATGGCGGTGTATAAGAGGCCGGTGCCGCGACGACGCCGCTTTCCTGCCCCGCTTCGCCGAGATTGCTTGAAAATGCGCGTCCTTCCGTTGCTCGCCGCCTTTCTGCTGTCTGCAACCGGCACGATCGCCGCGCAGGTGCCGATGCCCGTTCCGCGACCCGACCGGGCCAAGGCCGCACCGGCACCCGTGGCGCGCATTGCGCCGCCGGCGCGCCCTGCGGAACGCCGCGTGCCGCAGGCGTCGGGCCCGGCGCGCTCCGATCTCACGCCGGACGATGAAAACGAGGACGACGCGCCCTGCACCGATCTGCTCGCGTCCGGCATCGCAGAAGTGGAGGTGAATGCATCGATCTCCGGCCGTTCGGGCGACGCGCTATGCGGCGACGTCGCGCCGGTGCGGATCACGGCGGTCCTGCTCGAAGGCGGCGGCAAGGTGGAACTGCGGCCGGCCGCGGTCGCGCGCTGCGAGATGGCGCATGAATTCGCGAAATGGGTGCGCGAGGATTTGAGCCGCAGCGTCCGGCCGATGAACAGCGGCCTGAAGCGCATCGAGATCGCCGCCTCGTATCACTGCCGGCCGCGCAACAACATCGCGGGCGCACGGCTCTCAGAACACGGGCTCGCGAACGCCATCGATGTCGGCGCGCTCGTGCTCGACAACAACCAGCGCATCGCGATCGTCGATCCGGAGGCGCCGCAATATCTCTTCGCGGAGATGCGGCTATCGACCTGCAAGCGCTTCACGACCGTGCTCGGACCTGGCTCCGATGCCGCGCACCACGACCATGTGCATCTGGATCTCGCGAAACGGCGTGGCGGCTATCGCATGTGCCAATGGAGCCACGCTGAGTGGCTGATTCCATAGGCTCAAAAGAGAAGGGCGCGGCCCCCGCGCCGCGCCCTCTGCCCCCAACCCCTTGAGAGCAAAAACTCAGATGACGACCACCGTCGCGCCGACCGGCACGCGGTTATAGAGATCGATCACGTCCTCGTTCAGCATCCGGATGCAGCCCGACGAGATCGCGTGGCCGATATATTCCGGCTGGTTGGTGCCGTGGATGCGGAACAGCGTGTCCTTGTTGCCTTCGAACAGATAGAGAGCGCGCGCCCCCATCGGATTGTGCGGGCCCGGGCTCACGTAAGCCGGCAGGTCCGGAATGCGCTTGAGCGTATCCGGCGTCGGACGCCAGTCGGGCCACTCGGCCTTGCGGCCGACCTTGGCCTTGCCGCGCCAGTTCATACCCTCTTCGCCGACGGTGACGCCGTAGCGATAGGCTTTCTTGTTTTCGAGCACGAGATAAAGAAATTTCCGCTCGGTATCGATGACCACCGTGCCCGGCTTCTCCGGCCCGCTGTAATCGACTTCGTGGCGCAGCCAGTCGCTCGCCGGCTTGTACTGGAGATAAGACGCGCTCTTGATCAGCTTCTGATCGCGCGCCGACATCACCGAATCCGGAACCGGATCCAGCGTGTCATTCAGGATGCACCCGCCCAGCAGGAGTCCCGTCAACGCAACTGCAATTCCCCGCAACAGCATGGCCCGCCCGTTCCATTCGGTGTCCGGAATGTGCCGCGTACCGGACTTCTGCACGTTGAGATGTTGGCGACCGCTTGTCAGCCCTCGCATCCCAGATACCGGATCGCTTCTCCGCATCGCAAGACACTCCGCACGCCCGGCAGCGGCTTACCGCAACCCTGTTGCAGAAATGTCGCAAAAACTGCTGCCTATCGGCCCATTTTGGGAACTATCGCGCCTGAATATTTTGTGAGCGGCGGTCCCTCCGGGCTGTGATCCGCAGCACAGAAATCGTCGCTGCATCGTCCGACAAACACCGCGCTTCCTGCCCAAATCAGCCGCACTTAAACATCATGTGGGCTTGCAGAGGCAGGCCACGGCCTGCCTGGGAGGACAAGATGCCAAACAATGAGACAAATAGAGACCGGCAGGAACGGCGTATCGATGCCGACCTTCACGATCAGTATCGCCCGATCGGAATCGGCGCGGTAGCCGGTGCCCTTTCCGCCGGCAGAACGGCGGACGATACCGCGCGGGGCGCACCTGCCGGCAATGAGCAGCGGCACGAGCGCGAATCATCGGCGGCCAACAGTAACGAACGCCAGCACGAGCGCGAATCGCTCGCAGCGTAGACTGCGGCCGAACATGACGGCCGCATGACGCGCGCTTGAGTTTGCGGGCGCCGAACACAGACCGACGCCAGAACGATGGACGCCGCCGCTGCGGCGGGTTAGGGAACCGGAATTCGCCCGGAGATCCCATGCTCGTCGCTTTTGTCCCGCGCGGCACGGTACTGGAACGCATCGAGGTGCGCGAAGGCGGCAGCGTGCCCGCGGGCGCCGTCTGGCTCGATCTCTTTTCGCCGACTCCGGAAGAGGACCGCGCGGTGGAAGCCGCGGTCGGCATCGCCGTGCCGACGCGCGAGGAAATGGCCGAGATCGAACCGTCGAGCCGGCTCTATATCGAAAACGGCGCGCGCTATATGACCGCGACTCTCATCTGCGCCGCCGACTCCGAGACGCCCGGCACCACCGTCGTGACTTTCGTCCTCGGCAGCGGGCCGCTCGTCACGGTGCGCTACGACGACCCACGGCCTTTCACGATCGCGGCCAACCGCCTCGCCCGCTACTGCCAGCCGGGTGTCACGGGCGCGAGCATTCTGCTGGATCTGCTCGACGCGATCGTGGACCGCGCCGCCGACGTGCTGGAGCGCGTGAGCAGCGAAATCGACATCGTCTCGCAACGCATCTTCGAGCGCGGCGCGCACGCGACCGACGCCTCACGCAGCTACAAGGAAATCCTCAAGACCATCGGCCAGAAGGGCAACCTGAACTCGAAACTGCGCGAGAGCATGGTCTCGATTAACCGGCTCGTGCTGTTTCTCGCCAACGACGCCGAGGACCTGCGGCTGCAGAAAGAACAGCGCTCGCTGGTGAAAAGCATGGCGCGCGACGTTTCGTCCCTCGCCGACCACGCGAGCTTTCTCGCCAACAAGATTACTTTTCTGCTCGATGCCATTCTCGGCATGGTGAATCTTGAGCAGAGCAACGTCATTAAAATCTTCTCGGTCGTTGCCGTGGTTTTCCTGCCGCCGACGATGATCGCCTCGATCTACGGCATGAATTTCGACATCATGCCGGAACTGCACTGGACCTTCGGCTATCCCTTTGCGCTCCTGCTGATGGTTGCGGCCGCCGTCCTGCCCTACGCCTTCTTCCGCTGGAAGAAGTGGCTCTGAAGGCGCGTTCGTCGCGTCCTTTTCGGGTTCCGATTCAACGCCCCCGTAAGGTTCACGCTTCGTTATCGGGCGCCGAAATTTTAGCAAACGGATAGGTCCGATTTCGCGCAATCAGTTTAGGCCGCGCGCAAGAAAATCCTGCCAGTTTCCGCCATCGAAGTCAGGCGAAGGCGGAGTCGATGGCAGTCAGCAGTGAAGTGAAGGCGATCCTTGAGCGCGGCGAGATCACCGCGGACGACGTGAAGCAATTGCGTCACGGCACGTTCTGGAAAGGCGTCGTCACCGAAAAGGATGCCGAGACTGCGTTTCTGCTGAACGATCGGCTCGGCGCGAGCGCCGATTCCGCGTGGCCCGATTTCTTCATCGAGGCGCTGGTCGACTACGTCGTCTGGCAGGCGGAGCCCGCCGGCTACGTGTCGCAGGCGAATGCCGATTGGCTGATCGACCGCATCGCGAAGTCGGGTCAGGTCGACATCGCGACGGAACTCGAATTGCTCGTCAAGATCCTCGAAAGCGCCAAGCTCGCGCCGGTGAAGCTTGTGCGCTTCGCGCTCGATCAGGTTCGGCTTGGCGTGCTGGAAGGCAAGGGAGTCCTCGGCCACAACCGTGGTGCTGCGCGCGGTGCGGTCAGCGAGGCGGATGTCGAACTGATGCGGCGGATGCTTTACGCGTTCGGCGGACCCGGCAACATCGCCGTCACGCAGCAGGAAGCCGAAGTCCTGTTCGACATCAACGACGCAACGTCGGAGCTCGACAATCATCCGGCGTGGTCGGACCTGTTCGTGAAGGCGCTCGCCAATTTCCTGATGGCTTCATCCGGCTATCAGGTGCCTTCGCGCCAGGAAGCGCTGCGCCGCGAAGCATGGCTCGACGCGCCCAATGGCGGCATCGGCGGCTTCATGAGCCAGATGCTGGTCGGCAGCCTCGAGGCTGTCTGGGCCAACTACCGTCGCGACGCGGCGAGCGAACCTCGGCGTCCGGCCGACAGCAGCGGCGTCGTGATCGAGTTCGGCCCGCGCGTCACAGCCGAAGAGGCGAACTGGGCCGCCAGCCGTATCGGGAAGGACGGCCTGCGTGAAAATGAAATGGCACTCATCAACTTCCTCAAGAGCCAGGGCGCGCATCTGCATCCCAAGCTCGCGCCGATCCTCGATCTCGCTGCGGCGTGACGTACGCTGCACTCTTCTTAGTCTTTCCGGGACGCGAGCGAAGCGAGCGGGCCCGGAATCCAAGCGGCCGCGCCGCAATTGTTGAATAGCCGTTTGGATTCCGGGCTCGCCTTGCTCGCGCCAGCCGCCCGGGCGAGCAAATCGGGCGGCCAGCGCGGCCACAACCATGGGTTCGCGCGCACTGC
>JAICQA010000359.1 GCA_025929595.1 Xanthobacteraceae bacterium | reverse complement strand
GGTCGGGATCAGCGGCGCAGGATGCTGCCGAGGACGCCGCGCACAATCGACCGGCCTACCGAGCCGCCGATGCTGCCGCCCACCTTGCGGCCGAGATCGGCCGCGATCTGGCCGGCAACGCGGTTGGTCACGGTGCGGGTGACGTCGCGGGCGACGCGCTGGCCCGTGCTCAGGCGTTCGCCGCGCTTGCGGTTGGTACCGAAGATGGTGCCGATCAGGCCGCCGATGCCGCCTTCGCTCGATGCCTCCTCGCGCTCCTGCGCCTCGGCGTCGGCCATCTGCTCCTCGGTCTTCTTCTGGAGCTTCTCGTAGGCGGACTCGCGGTCGATGGTCTTGTCGTACTGGCCGCGGACCGGGCTGTCGCCCGTGATCTTGCGCCGTTCGTCGGGCGTTATCGGCCCGATGCGCCCGGACGGCGGGCGGATCAGGCAGCGCTGCACGATCGAAGGCGCGCCCTTGTCCTCCAAGAACGACACCAGCGCCTCACCGACACCCATTTCGGTGATGACCTGCGCCGTCTTGAGCTTCGGGTTGGGGCGGAACGTGTCGGCGGCGGCCTTCACGGCCTTCTGATCGCGCGGCGTGTAGGCGCGGAGCGCGTGCTGCACGCGGTTGCCGAGCTGCGCCAGCACCGTATCCGGCACGTCGAGCGGGTTCTGGGTCACGAAATACACGCCGACGCCCTTGGAGCGGATCAGGCGGACGACCTGCTCGATCTTTTCGAGCAACGCCTTTGGCGCCTCGTCGAACAGGAGATGCGCCTCGTCGAAGAAGAAGACGAGCTTCGGCTTGTCGGGGTCGCCGACCTCGGGCATCTCCTCGAACAGCTCCGCGAGCAGCCACAGCAGGAACGTAGAGTAGAGACGCGGCGAGCTCATCAATTTATCGGCGGCGAGCACGCTGATATAGCCGCGTCCGTCGCGGTCGGTGCGCATGAGATCCTTGATCTCGAGCGCCGGCTCGCCGAAGAACTTGTCACCGCCCTGGCTTTCCAGCACCAGCAACTGGCGCTGGATCGCGCCGACGGACGCGGTCGAGACGTTACCGTAGGCGGTCGTCAGCTTGTCCGCGTTCTCGCCGACAAAGGTGACGATCGAGCGCAAATCCTTGAGGTCGAGCAGCAAAAGACCCTGCTCATCCGCGACGCGGAAGGCGATATTCAGCACGCCTTCCTGCGTATCGTTGAGATTCATCAGGCGCGACAGCAGGAGCGGCCCCATCTCGGAGACGGTGGCGCGGATCGGGTGGCCCTGCTCGCCGAACAGGTCCCAGAAGATGACCGGAAACTGGTCGGGCTGATATTCGATGCCGACTTCCTTGCAGCGCTTGAGGATGAAGTCCTTCGGCTGACCGACTTCGGCAATGCCGGAAAGGTCCCCCTTGATGTCGGCCGCGAACACCGGAACGCCGGCGTTGGAAAAACCTTCAGCCAATACTTGCAATGTCACCGTCTTGCCGGTGCCGGTCGCGCCGGTGACAAGACCGTGGCGATTGGCGAGCCTCAGCGTCAGCTCTTCCGGCTTCTCGCTCTTGCCGACAAAGATTTTGCCGGTGGATTCCTTGCCCGCCATCGATTTGCTCCCGTCCGTTCCCGTTACGGACCTTATAAATAGCCGTCCATCATCTTATCACGCGTATGCTTGCGCTGCAGCAACACCGTTCGGAATTGTCTCGACAACCGATTGACAACGCTTGTGCGGCCCTGTGCGGACCCCCCATAATCGGGGCAAGCACAGATGCGAGGCCAAAAAGATAATAAGTGGGGGTGCTGTCATGTCTTATCCGATCACCGACATCGAGGGGATCGGCCCGGCCTACGCCGAGCGGCTGAAAAGTTTGCGGATCAGGACCACGAGCCGGCTGCTGGAAGAGGCGAAGAGCCCCCGCGGCCGCAAGACGCTAGCCGAGAAGACGGGCGTTGAGCCGTCGCGCATTCTGAAGTGGGCCAACATGGCCGACATGATGCGCATCAAGGGCGTCGGCGAGGAGTATTCCGAGCTGCTCGAAGCCGCCGGCGTCGATACGGTGCGCGAGCTCAAATACCGCAACCCCAAGAAGCTCGCGGAAGCGATGGCGACCGCCAACACCAAGCGGAAGCTGGTGCGGCTCCTGCCGAGCGAGAAGGCGATCACCAAATGGATCGCCGCGGCCAAATCGCTGCCGATGAAGATTACATATTAAGGCGTTCGACCGGCCCTTGGGGCCGGAGGCTTTTCCGCGGGGGCCTATGATAGTGTAGGCCATGCTGGCCTTGTCCCCTTCCCGTCCTCTCCATGCGCGCGACTTCACCCTGCCGACCGGCGGGCGAACGCTGGTCATGGGCATTGTGAACGTGACACCGGACTCGTTTTCCGACGGCGGGCAATTTTTCGAGCCCGAGAAGGCCGTCGAACAGGCCCGGCGGCTCGCAGAACAAGGCGCCGACATCCTCGACATCGGCGGGGAGTCGACGCGACCCTACGGCGGCAAGAAGCCGGTCGATGAGGCGGAGGAACTCGCGCGCCTTAAACCCGTTCTTCCCGCCGTGGCAAAGATCGGCGTTCCCATTTCCATCGACACGATCAAGGCGAAGGTCGCCGCCTGGGCGCTCGAACAGGGCGCCGTCATTCTGAACGACGTCTGGGGATTTCAGCGCGACGCGGACATGGCGCGGGTCGCGGCGGAGCACGGCGCGACCGTGGTGCTGATGCACAACCGGGACAAGGCCGATGCCGCGATCGACATCCTCAACGACATCAGCGAATTCTTCGCGCGTTCGCTCGAGATCGCGGCGCGCGCGGGTGTCGCGCGTGAGCGCATCGTGCTCGATCCCGGCATCGGCTTCGGCAAGACGCCGGAGCAAAGCATCCAGGCCGTCGCGCGACTTGAAGAGCTGCGCGAATTCGGGCTGCCGCTTCTGATGGGACTCTCACGCAAGCGCTTCATCGAGTCCGTATCTCCCGCGCCGCCGGACCAGCGG
>JAICQA010000046.1 GCA_025929595.1 Xanthobacteraceae bacterium | reverse complement strand
TATCAATCGCTTATGCGGGGTTTCCTCAAGGGCGCCACACCGGGGCTGCTCGTCATGTGCCACCCGGGACGGCCGGACGAGGAGCTTGCGAAAATCGATCACGTGCTCGCGCCGCGCGCCGAGGAATTCGCCTATCTCGCGGGCGGAGATTTTCCCGCCGACCTCGCGGCCGCCGGGTGCACGCTGATAAAACTCAGCCTGGCTCGGCGATGACGGTCATGCGGCGCTGATTGAAGCCGAAATTCTTCGGCCGCCGCCGGGCGCGATAACCCGCGCGCTCCAGCAGCGCCAGGATTTCGCTTTCCTCATACGTCGTTAAACCGATCTGCTGACGCAATCGCCGATAATCCGAAACCAGCGTAAAAGCGAGCCCGCCGAGCGCGGCGAAGAAAAATCCATGACGCGCGGCGCTCGACAGGAGCGACGAAACGTCCGCGACGACCCCGCCGCCCGGCGGCACGACGTCGGCAAAGATCAGCCGCCCGCCCCTTGAGAGCTTCGGGCGCAGGCGTGTAGCCAGGTCCGCGCATTCTTCGCGCGTGAGATACTGAAGCACGGAATTCGCAACCACGAGATCGACCGAGCCATCGGCGAGCCGGTCGATTTCCTCCGGCGCGATGACGGAGATTTCCGGCCTGGCGGCGTAGCGCGCCTTCAGCGTTCCGCGCAGGTTGACCGCGGATTCGCACAGCAAGAGCCGCTTGCAGCGCGCCGCGACCGTCTCGGCCTCTACCGCTTCCCCGCAGCCATAATCGAGAACGGCCGCCTGTGCGTCCGGAATCTCCCCGATGATGTCGGCAGCGACGCGCTCGTAATGGACCTGCCGGTGGCGGTCATTGACATAGATCCGGTGCGGCCGGTCCCAGAATTCGCGCCAGCTCGCAATCAAGCGCGCGGACCCGTCTCTGCCGCCGTTTGAGCGGAATCTTTATCGTCAGAAATTTCTTCGGCGATCACGTAGAGCGGCCGGTCCTTGATCTCTTCATAGATGCGGCCGACATAGGCGCCGAGGATGCCGAGCGCCAGCAACTGCACGCCACCCAGCAGCATCACGCCGACCGCGATCGAGGCGTAACCCGGCACATCGACGCCGAAGATCATGGTCCGGACAGCGAGATAGGTGCCAACGGCGATTGAAACGAGCGCGACCGCCGCCCCCGCCCAGCCGCTGATCGCCAGCGGAATGCGGCTGAAGGCGACGATGCCGTCGAGGCCGAAGCTCGTGAGCCGGCGCATGCTCATGGCGCTCTTGCCGTGCATACGCGGCGGCGGGTCGTAGGACACGCCCGTGTGCCGGGCGCCGGCCCAGGCGTAAAGCCCTTTCATGAAGCGCAGCCGCTCCGGCAGGCGGTTCAATGTATCGACGACGCGCCGGTCGATCAGGCGAAAATCGCCCGCGCCCGGAGGCAGATCGACCTCGGCCATCTTGCGGAAGAGCCGATAGAAGGTGTGGGTCGCGCTCCGGCGCAAGGCGCTGTCGCCGATGCGGGTCGCGCGCACCGCGTAGACCATCTCGTAGCCCTCGCGCCATTTGGCGACGAAGTCGGCAATCAGGGCTGGCGGATGCTGGAGATCGGCGTCCATCAGGACGACCGCCGCGCCGCGTGCCTCAAACAGCCCGGCGGAGAGGGCGGCTTCCTTGCGGAAATTCCGCGCGAGCCGCAGACCCCGCACACGCGGATTGGCGCGGCACCAGGCGGCGATCTCGGTCCAGCTCGCGTCGGTGCTGCCGTCGTCGATCAGCAACACTTCATAGGTGAGGCCGAGCTTCCTGAGCACCGCCTCGAGCGCCTCGCGCAACGCGGGAAGGCTTGCCGCCTCGTTGAAAACCGGAATGACGACCGACAGTTCGGGCGCGGCAGCCGCGGAGCGCGGCGAGTGCAGGACGCGCAACGGGCGGTGCGACCGCGACATGGTTCTCTCCCCTTAACCGGGGCCGGCGCCGGCGCTGTTCGCCTGGTCCGTCCGGATCACGCGATACAGCTGAAACTCCGGCCCCTCATGCACGAGCGTAAGGTGCTTGCGGTCGGAGCAGCGCCAGCCGCGCTTCGTGAAGAGAATATAGACGTAGTCGTAGTGCCGCGGCCATAGCTCCCAGAAATACTGGTTCTTGGGATCGTCGCGCTCGGCCACGTCGAGCACAAAGGGGAGCGAGGGCGGCCAGCGGTCCTCCGTCTCGACAAACTTCCGGTAGGCGTCGCGCACCTGAAGAATGTGCTTGCCGCGCACGGTGAAAGCCGTCGTCACAAGCGCGGAACGCTCGATCGTGGCGAGCGACGCGGCGTGCACGAGATCGCTGTTGGTGATCTCTTCTTCCTGACCGCCCGAGCCGTGCACGACCAGAATGCGCGATCCGCGCTCGATATTGCGCACGGATTGCAGGAAATCGGAGCTGCGGAGCGAGAGATCGTTCCACACATATTGCACTTCGACGGTACGCGCCGCGACGAGCAACAAGAGGCCGGCGGCGACGGCCGTACGCCAGGCGCGCGTCGGCAAGTCGATGCTGAAGCAGGCGATCAGCATGAACAGAATGGCGACCGGCAGCCGCTGGTCGGCAAGATGCGCGGCGAAGATCGCGCGCGGCATGGCCATATAAAGGATGCCGCCGGCGAGCAGCAGGGACCAGCCAAGCGGGTGGAAATGCAGGATGCGCCGGCGTATCGCCACGGCCGCGGCCAAAACGAGCACCGCGCAAATCGCGAGACCGACCGCGAGATAGTAGACATTGACCGCGAGCTTGAGGCCGTCGAGCTTGCCTTCCAGCAGCCAGAACGGCGCCGCGTGCTCGGTATGGATCGTCGGACCGACGAGCATGAGCGGCAGGACGATCAGGAACGGTACGCCGGTCGCAACGAAATCGACGAGATGCGGCAAACGCAGATCGTTGCGCCGGAGCCAGAGGCGGTGCAACTCGATGGCGAGCAAACCGAAGCCGTAGAGACCGACCGCGAACAAATGACAGAAGAACAGCGCGGCGACGAAGGCGGCGGACGCGGCGAGACGCAGCGGCCACGCGCGCTCGCGCAGCGCCACCCAGCCGGCCAGCGCCCAGAGCGCCAGCCCCATGCCGAAGACATAGTTCAGCACGCCGACCTGGAAGACGCCGTTATAGAGAAAGAGGATGGCAATCAGCGGCAGCGCGGACCAGCGTCCGAACAGTGCACGGTTGAGCACGAGCGTGCCGGAGACAATCAGGAAGAAGGCAAAAATCGTGAAGGCCTGGCCGGCCTCGTAGATGCCCATGACGCGGTTGAACAGGGGCAGCACGAGATCGATCATCAGATTGGGGATGACCTGCCAGTCGATCAGGTAGAAACGCGCCAGAAAGGGATCGCGATCAATCGCGTTGATGACGTGGATGCGCGCGAGGTGATTGACGTAGTCGGACAGCGGGGGGAGCTGATGGGCCAGCAGCGGGATGCAGGCAACGGCAAATAGCACCGCAAAGAGCGCGAAGATCGCACGCGGGCTCAAACTCGCCCCTCCACGGGCATCAGTACGCAATGACCGGTTCATACCAACACGCAGCAGTTCGGAACCCCCAGCCGGGCCGGATTGCCTAGCCTTTAATCGAATGCTTCGCAATCAAGTGGCGATTGCGACGGTCTGCACAGCCGTCGCGGAGGGCGCAAAATAGCCTGTTCCAGCGGGTGCGACGGTAGCCCGCACCTACCTCGCTAACCGGCCACATCGAGAAAGTGGCGCCCGGCCCGGTCTTCGACCTCGACGATCCAGAAGTCGGGGTCGAATTTCAGCTCGCGCTCAAGGCGCTTTTCAATGTCGGCGTCAGCAACAAAACCTGGCACGACCGGCGCGAAACGCCGGTCGCCCGGACGCGCCTCGTCAAACTCCGACTGCGGCGCCGGCGCGAAGAGCGCCGCCGTGCCGTCGAGCTTCGAGACCTTCACAAAGATCGCGCCCGCTTCTTCCGCGCCGCGCCGCCGAACGACGGCGAAGGCACCTTCCAGATGACAGCGCCGGATGTATGCCGAAACCCAGATGGCGCTCTTGAGACGCAAGACTGCGCGCCTATTCCACCGGCGCGCCGGTCACCGCCGCGAGTTCCTTGAGAAGACGCTCGCCGATCTCGCCGGTCTTGCCAAGACCGCGGTCGCGCTCGAAACGCTCGATGGCGCTCTTCGTCTCCGCATCGGGCAGTCCGGTATATTTGACGGGGCCGTAGCCGAGACGCGCGAGCGTACGCTGCACCGCGAACACGCGCGCGGAGGGCGACGGCGCGGGCTTCGCCGCCGGAATCGATCCCGTGACTTCGCTGCGGGCGCGCGCCTGCAAAACACGCGCAAGCAATGCTTCGCTCGGCTCGCCGGTCTGTTTGAGACCGTTCGCCTGCTCGAAATTGCGGATCGCCTGCTGCGTGCGGGGGCCGAGCAATCCGTCCGGCACGCCGTCATAATAATTTCGCTCGGCCAACGCGCGCTGAAGATCAAGCACGAGACCCGGCTTCGTGGCAGGCGCGGCCGGTGCGGCCGCAGCAGGGCGCGGCGCCGGCGTGGGTGCAGCAGCGATTGCGGGGGCCGGTGCGAGCGCCTGCGGGCGCAGCGCGACCGGTTGTACCTTCGCGGGCGGAGCTTCGGCGAACAGCGGCGCGGGATGCGGCGCACGCTGCAACATCAGCGCATTGACGATGACAGCACCGCTTGCCGTGAGCGCAACCGCCACCGCGAGCGCGTCCAACGGCCGTGACGGCATGACCCAGCGTATCGCGTGCCAGGTCACGGACAACGTCGACGCCAGCGGCCACGACGTTCCCGTACGGCGCGGCGCGCGCAATTCGCGGCGGCGGCGCGGCTTGGCGATTTCACGTCCGCGGTCGAGCTTAGGCACTGCGTTTCACCTTTTCCGTTTCGTTCGTGGCCGGGCGCGGTTCGAGCCGCTCGACGATGTTTGCTTCCATCTGTGGCGCTTGTCGGGCCTCGCGCGGCAGGCGCACCGAAACGCGCGTGCCTTCGCCAAGACGGCTTGCGATGTTGAATGAACCGCCATGCAACTCGACAAGGCCCTTGACCACCGAAAGCCCGAGTCCCGTTCCCTCATAGGAGCGATCGTAGGACGATGCGGCCTGAAAGAACGGATCGCCGACCTGTGCGAGATCGGCCTCGGCAATGCCGATGCCGGTGTCCGAGACGAGGATCAGCATATCGGCGCCCGCGGCGCGCACGGCAACGTCGACAGAGCCGCCCCTGGGCGTGAACTTCACGGCGTTCGAAATGAGATTGATGAGAATCTGGCGCAGCGCGATGCGATCCGCGACGACGGTCGGCAGATTCGGGTCGATCGCAACATCGAGACGGACGCCCGCCTGCTGGGCGCGCAACACCATCATCTCGTAGCAGCCCTCGACCTCCGCCGCGACGGCGATCGGCTCAGGCCTCAGGCGGAACTGGCCGGCCTCAATCTGCGAAACATCGAGAATGCCGTTCACGACCGCAAGCAAGTGCTGACCGCTCTCGCGAATGACGCGCGCGTAGTCGGCGCGGCGGCTGGCGTCGAGACGCATGGCCGTCTCGTTCTCCAGCATTTCGGAGAAGCCGATAATCGCATTGAGTGGCGTACGCAGCTCGTGGCTGACGGTTGCGAGAAAATGGCTCTTGGTTTCGTTGGCGCGCTCCGCGTCGCTGCGGGCCGACTCCAGGTCGGTCGCGTCGCGCTTGCTGCGCGAGATGTCGCGCGTGACGGCGACCACCTCGCCCATTTGCCGCGCGCCTTCAAGCGCACGGCAGCGCATTTCGACCCAGATAAAGACCGGCCCTGCCGGGCGGTCTTCCGCCGCGGCGAGCGCGCCGTGACGGAGCCGATACTCCACTGCCGCCTCGCCGCCGCGCGCGGCGTCGGCGAGCGCTGTGAGAAATGCGGGCCGATCGGCAACATGCACGCGCTCGAACATGCCGTCGCCGACAAGGGCGGACGGTTGCACGCCGGCGAGCCGTTCGGCGGCATGGGAGACGAAGGTCACGCTGCCATTGCGGGCATGGCGCGTGATGAGGTCGGTCATATTCTGCGCAAGCATCCGGTAGCGCGCTTCGCCGACATCCTTGATGCGTTCGCCATGCCGGACAAAGGCGCCAAAACCGAGCGCAAGGGCGCTCGTATAGAGAGCGGCCGACAAGACGCCGAGCATATAGAAGGACGTCGAAACGGGCGGCGCCGCCGGCAGGACGCCCGCCATGCCGAGCGTCCAGAGGCCGGCAAGGATCGCAACGGCCAACGCGATGACGCTCAATATCGCGCGGCGCGAGGCCGAAAGTGCGGCCTCGAGCGGAAGCACGACCAGCCAAGGTGCTGCGAACGATGCCGCTCCGCCCGTGGCGCCGGCGACGACCGCGATAAAGCCCGCGAGTGCCGCAGCCGACATCAGATGCGCGCGCTCGAAATTACCGGTGCGCGACAGATACGCGACGACAAGGAGCGGCGCGACAAGCCAGGCGAAGATGAAGGCCTCGAGCGGTGTCGGGACGCCGCGCAGCGCGAGATAAAGAGGGATCGCCGACAGCACGATCAGGCCGCCGAGCAACCGCACCGCAATGAACGAGCGATGGCGCGCCAAGGTCAGCGCGTCGGTGCGCGCGGACGGATGCACCAACGCGTCGATATAGGCTCTGACGGAATCTAGATGAACAATGCTACGCAACATGGCCGCGGTGCGCTTACAACCGCACCGTCCCCTCACCTGCGCGCGGATCGTGGCAGGGCGGGCTTAACGAACCCTAAGCCCTAGCGAATAGAAAACGGGCTGCCGTGCGCGCTGCGGTATCGGGATGCACGGGAACAAGCGGGCATGGTGAATGAAGCGTTGCCAATCCATGAGCGATGAGAACCGACGCCGGTTCGCGAAATTTCGAATGCGCGTCGGGCGCGGGTTTCCATGGTTGCCAAAAGGCAAAGAATTCGCGGCGCATTCGGCGACAATTCGCGGCGAATCCGGACCAAAGACCGGGTAATTTTTTCAAAGGTAGCGCCTAAGGTGTGATCGGCGGCAATCAACGCCGCTGGGACGAGTGTCACGGGGACATGCGCTTCTTCATCAAAGCAGCTTTCTGGCTCACGATCGTCGTGCTGCTGCTGCCTTCCGAACCCTCACAGCAGGGACAGACCGCGCAGGTCAGTCCGCTCGAGGCGCTCGGCGCGGCACAGGCCGCCGTCGAGGACGCGAGCGGATTTTGCGAGCGCAATCCCGACGCCTGCACGATCGGCTCGCAGGCCTTCCAGTCGTTCGGCGAGAAGGCGCAATATGGCGCAAAGCTGCTGTACGAATTCCTCTCGGCGCGCTTCACCGGCGAGGCCGCGCCGGTCGCGACCGGTTCGATTCCCGCGCCGCACAAACCCGGCCGCCACACGCTGACGCAGTCGGACCTCGAGCCGGCCTGGACGGGCACCGAGCCCAGCTACGTCCCGGTGCCGCCGAAACGCCCGCTCTAAGCGGCGCGGTTGCGCCACCGACACGGCACACACTATATGTGCGGCAGGCAATGGGCCTTGAGCCCGCGCCGGGAACCGCATGAGCATTGAGCAGATCATCGACGATTTCGGCGTCCTCGACAGCTGGGACGACCGCTATCGCTATGTCATCGAGCTCGGTCGCGCGTTGCCGGAATTTCCGGAGGCCGCACGTACCGACCGCAACAAGGTGCAGGGCTGCGCGAGCCAGGTCTGGTTCGTGAGCGAGACGCAGCCGGCGAAGAACGGCGGCGGACCGGTGATCGAACTCAAGGGCGACAGCGACGCGCATATCGTGAAGGGGCTGATCGCAATCCTGTTCGCACTCTATTCCGGCCAGCCCGCGAAGAAGATCCTCGATACCGACGCGATCGCGCTGTTCAACCGGCTCGGGCTCGGCGAGCATCTGACGCCGCAGCGCTCGAACGGCTTCCGCTCGATGGTCGAGCGCATCCGCAGCGATGCGCGGGCGGCGCTGGCCGCCGCCTAACTTCCATCCATCACCGGCCTCGCACCGTCGGCCTGCCACGCGCGGGAGCGGGCATGCGCGGGACCGCGCGCTTCGATCTCGAGGCCATAGTGACGAGCAAGACGATCAAGGGCGAGCGTGAGCACGATGCGCGCCGCGCGCGGCGGCCAGCGGCGCTCGCGCTCGACGGCTTCGAGTCTTTTCAGGAAGCAGCAGACGTCGAGCAGGAGCCCCGCGAATTCCGGGCCGACGGCGTCGAGCGTCCTGGCCAGCCGCTCCTTCGCGGCGATGACGAGATCGGTGAAGGCCGCCGCAGAATCGCCGCCACCGGAGCGGCGTCCCTGCGCAATCGGCGCGACCCAGTTGGCGGTCACGCGCGGCGTCAGGCCCGCACGGGTGAAATCGGCGCGCAGCCGCTCGCCGGCCGCGAGTTGCAACGGAGACACGAACGGCTTTCCGTCCGGCCCCTTGCGGCGCGAAAGCCAGGCCAGCGGGCTTTCGGCTTCGTTGGCGAAGGACGCGCCGGTATCGTTTCGCGGCAAGCGCGCGATGCCGCCATGCTGGCGGCGGAAGGCGTCGGGGGCCTCCGTCTGCTCCGCTCTTGTCCTTTTTCGCCTCGCTTTCATGCCGCCTTCTCCTGTTCGAGCTCGAGCATGATGCGGGCGGCGGTTTCGAGGCTCGTGAGCGCCGCGTCGAAGGCGGGATCGTCGCGCGCGTCCTCGACACGCGCGCAGGCATAACCGGCCGTCGTGCGGTCGCGGCGGAACGCGGCGCCGATCTCCGCCAGCTTCATCCCGAGCGCGACATGCGCGAGATAGATTGCGACGTGGCGCGCGCGAGTCGACTGCTGCGAACCGCGGCGGCGGGTCCTTAGCTGCGCGAGCGGTACTTCATAGTGCGCAGCGGCAAGCCTTGCAGCGATGTGGCAATGGGTGGCGGGTTTCGCCGGCGGTTGCGGCCGGCGGGCATCGCCGGTCTCCAGGTTCCGATTCAGCATGCTGTCCTCGCTATAGGAATTTATACATAGCGGCAGGATGAGGCAATTTTTAGGAGCGAGGAAACAGAATTTAATTAGAGGAATATATTCTCGTGTTTCAATGACTTAGAGAAAAAGGAACGATTCCGCTCAAAAATTTTGCCGGCCCGTTTTCCCCGCCCTTTCCCGCGGCCGCATTATCCGCGCGACCTGACAGGGGAGATAATCGATGCAGAACGGTTCCGGCCGACGCGGACGCATTCGCGCCATGCGGCGTGAGGACGTGCGGGCGCAACTCGAGCGACGGCTGATGTGGCTCGGATTAGGTGCCGACTGGCGAGCGATGGATACCGATCCCACGCTCGTCCAGCGGCTCGCGCGGGCGCTGCGGCGCGAGCGGCGCGCAGCAGGCAGCCTGCACGGCGGCTATGACCCCTTGCGGCATCTCATCTTGCTACGCCTGGCGCGGCGGCGCGGGCGAACGAGCCTCAGCGAGCTGGTTTGCGGCGACCCCGCTGCTTGCCAAGACCCATCTTCTTGGCGAGCGCGGAACGCGTCGCGGCGTAATTTGGCGCGACCATCGGGTAATCGGCGGCGAGCCCCCACTTTGCGCGATATTGCTCGGGCGACATTCCGTACCGGCTCTTCAGATGACGGCGCAGCGACTTGAATTTCTGCCCGTCTTCCAGGCACACGATGTAGCCGGGCGTGACGGAGCGCGCGGGCGGGACGGCGGGCTTGCTGGCACCCTGTGCGCTCCGCGCGCCGCGCGCGACCCGGACGAGCGCCTTGTGCACGTCGTCGAGCAACGCCGGGAGGTCGGCTACCGGCACCGTGTGGTTGCCCACATAGGCAGCCACGATCTGGGCCGCGAGGCCCACAAAATCCGGATCCTTCGGATTGCTCATGTTTCCTTCGCAGCAAGGCCGCGGATTGATTCGACCGCCCCAAGCATAGCCGACCTGAATACCTGGGCGTTGCCGGGCGATTTCCCGCCTATACAATCCCGGCCCGCGTAACGCCGCGCCTTGCGAGCGCGTATAGGGGGCCCTACCTCCTTCCACACCAGCCTCGGAGCCCCGCCATGGCCGATCCCACCGCGCCCAAAGTAAAAAAGACCGACGCCGAATGGCAGAAGGAACTGACGCCGGAGCAGTATTATGTGACGCGCCAGCACGGCACGGAGCGACCCTTTTCAAGCCCGCTCAATGTAGAAAAGCGCGAGGGCGTTTATGTCTGCTCAAGCTGCGGCACGCCGCTGTTCAAGTCGGACACGAAATACGAGTCGGGCAGCGGCTGGCCGAGCTTCTGGCAGCCGATCTCGCCCAACGCCGTCATCGAGCATGAGGACGTCTCGATGCTGATGCGCCGCGTCGAAATCCGTTGCGCCAACTGCGACGCACATCTCGGTCATGTCTTCCCCGACGGTCCAGAGCCGACCGGCCTGCGCTATTGCATGAACGGCGTCGCGCTCAAGTTGATGCCGGAAGGCGAAGCGGGTGGGAAAAAGTAAGACGGGGGCGGAGGCAAAAACCTCCGCCCTTCCCTTCGCAGCGTCCCGGCCAACCACGCGCGAGTTTCACGGCGAGACGCTCGCCGACGACCATGCGTGGCTGCGTGACGCGAACTGGCGCGAGGTGATGCGCGATCCGGCCAGGCTCAGCCCGGACATCCGCTCTTATCTGGAAGCCGAGAATAAATATGTCGAAGCGGCGTTCGAACCGTTCGATGCGTTGAAGCGCGCGCTGGTCGCGGAAATGCGCGGCCGCATCAAGGAAGACGATTCGAGCGTGCCGTCACGCGACGGCCCTTATGCCTATTCCATGCGCTATCGCGAGGGCGGGCAGCATCCGCTCCTGTGCAGGGTACCAAGCGCGGGCGGACCGGAAGAACTGCTTCTTGACGGCGACGCGCTCGCCAAGGGCCTCGCCTATTTTCAGCTTGGCGGCGGACGGCATTCGCCGGACCACAAGCTGCTCGCATGGTCCTGCGACGACGCCGGCTCGGAGTATTTCAAGGTGCGCGTGCGGTCGCTCGCCACCGGCGCGGACCTGCCCGACATCGTGCCCGACACCACGGGCGGCGTGGTTTGGACCGCCGACGCGAACGCCTTCTACTATGTGAAGCGCGACTTCGAGCACCGTCCGACGCAGGTCTATCGCCACAAGCTCGGCACGCCCAGCGAGACGGACGAATTGATCTACGACGAGCCCGACAAGGGCTTCTTCATCAACGTCTCCGATTTGCAGGCGGCCGAATTCGCGGTGATCTCGGGCGGCGACCATGAAACGAGCGAGGCGCATCTGCTCGATCTGCGCGATCCGGCGGCGAAGCCGCGGCTCGTCGCGCAACGCAAGGAAGGCGAGCGCTACGACGTCGAGCATCATCCGGACCTGAACGGCGAATCGACACTGTTGATTCATACGAATGCGAACGGCGCCGAGGACTTCAAGATTGTCACCGCACCGCTCGCGAACCCGGGGCGCGAGAACTGGCGCGAGTTGGTTCCGCACAGAGAGGGCGTGCTGCAACTCGGTATCGCCATCCTGCGCGACTGGCTGGTGCGGTTGGAGCGCGCCGACGGCCTGCCGCGCATCGTGGTGCGGCGGCTCGCGGACGGTGACGAGCATACGATCGCATTTGCAGAAGAAGCCTATTCGCTGGGTATGGTGGGCGGCTACGAGTTCGATACCGACAATCTGCGCTTTTCCTACTCCTCGATGACGACGCCGTCCGAGGTGTGGGACTACGACATGCGCACGCGTGCGCGCGATTTGAAAAAGCGGCAAGAGGTGCCGTCGGGCCACGATCCGGCCGACTACATCACGCGCCGCATCCTGGCGCCGGCGGATGACGGCGAGACGGTGCCGATCTCGATCCTCTACCGCAAAGGTCTGAGCCTCGACGGCTCCGCGCCGCTCCTGCTCTACGGCTACGGGGCTTATGGTCACGCGATCCCGGCCAGCTTCAGCACCAACCGGTTGTCGCTCGTGGACCGCGGCTTCGTCTATGCCATCGCGCATATCCGCGGCGGCACGGACAAGGGTTGGCGCTGGTACCGCGAGGGCAAGCTCGCGAAAAAGGAAAACACCTTCCGCGATTTCGTTGCCGCGGCCGAACATCTGATCGCGCAGGGCTTCACCTCGAAGGGCAGGATCGTCGCACATGGCGGCTCGGCGGGTGGGATGCTGATGGGCGCCGTCGCCAACATGCGGCCCGAGCTGTTCGGCGGCATACTGGCCGAGGTTCCGTTTGTCGACGTGCTGAACACGATGCTCGACGACACGCTGCCGCTGACGCCGCCCGAGTGGAACGAATGGGGCAACCCCATCGTGGACAAGCGCGTCTATGACCGCATCCGCGCCTACTCGCCCTATGACAACGTGAAGGCGCAGGACTATCCCGCGATGCTGGTGCTCGCCGGCCTGACCGACCCGCGCGTGACCTACTGGGAGCCGGCGAAATGGGTGGCGCGGCTGCGTGCGATGAAGACC
>JAICQA010000253.1 GCA_025929595.1 Xanthobacteraceae bacterium | reverse complement strand
ATGCCGCGAAGGCGAGGCCTGCCGCATCCGGTACATTGGAAACGACGAGCACGATCTCGGCGGGATAGTCCGGCGCGCGCGCCGCTTCGATCAGTGCGGCCATGTTCGAACCGCGGCCCGAGATCAGAATGCCGACGCGGCGCTTCGCCATGATCAGCCGAGCGCGAGCTTGCCGGAGAACTGGGTCTCCGCCTTGCCGCTCGCCGGCGCGATCTCTCCCAGGCGAATGACTTGTTCGCCCGCACCGTCGAATGACTTGATCGCGGCGTCGGCGCTCGCGGCCTCAACGACAACCACGAAGCCAATGCCACAGTTGAACGTGCGCAGCATTTCCTGCTCGGCGATGCCGCCGGCTTTTGCGAGCCATTGGAAAACGGGCAACACCGGAACGCGAGTGAGGTCGATGCGCGCCGCGGTCCCGTCCGGCAACACGCGCGGCACGTTCTCGGTGAGCCCGCCGCCGGTGATGTGGGCAAACGCCTTGATGCCGCTCGTCGCCTTCAGCGCTGCGAGCGCAGCCTTCACGTAAATCTTGGTGGGCGTGAGCAGAGCTTCACCGAGCGACTTGCTCTCGTCGAATGGTGCGGGTTGATCGAGCCGGACTCCTGCCGCTTCGACCACCTTCCGCACCAGCGAATAGCCGTTGGAGTGCACGCCGGATGCGGGGATACCGAGGATAACGTCGCCCGTCCGCACGTCGGCGCGGGGCAGCAGCGCGTCGCGCTCAACCGCACCCACGGCAAAGCCAGCAAGATCGTAGTCGCCACCGGCATAAAGCCCCGGCATTTCGGCCGTCTCGCCGCCGATCAGGGCGCATCCGGCCTCGCGGCAACCGGCGGCAATGCCGGCCACGACGTCGCGCGCCTGTTCCACATTGAGCGCGCCGGTCGCGTAATAGTCGAGGAAAAGGAGAGGCTCGGCACCCTGCACCACGAGGTCGTTGACGCTCATCGCCACGAGGTCGATGCCGATCGTGTCGTGTTTGCCGGTGTCGATGGCGAGCTTGAGCTTGGTGCCGACGCCGTCGTTGGCGGCCACGAGCAGCGGATCGCGATAGCCCGCGGCCTTCAGGTCGAACACGCCGCCGAAGCCGCCGATCTTGCCGTCGGCGCCGGGCCGGGCGGTGGCGCGGGTGAGGGGCTTGATCAGGTCGACCAGCCGGTTACCGGCGTCGATGTCGACTCCGGCCGCGCGGTAGCTGAGCCCCTTGCCTTGATTCATGCGATTGCTGCCCGGCGCGGGCGTAGCCCGAACCCCCGCCATGTTCAAGGCGCATCGCGGCCTGCCGCTGCGTGCCTTGGCAGGGCCGGAGCGGGCGGCTATGTCCGGACGGTGCAAGAAACCGGCCGCCTGAATATTCCCAATACGGTCACCGTCGCCCGCATCGTGCTCGTGCCTTTCGTGGTGTGGGCGATCACGGCGGGCCGCTTCCAGCTTGCCTTTTGGCTGTTCGTGGCGGCGGGCCTGTCCGACGCGGTGGATGGCTTCCTCGCCAAGCGCCTCGATGCACAGAGCGAGTTCGGCGCCTATCTCGACCCCCTCGCGGACAAGGCGCTCCTGATGTCGATCTATGTCACGCTCGGCATTGTGACGCTCCTGCCGCTTTGGGTCGTGATTGCCGTCGTCTCGCGCGACATCATGATCATGGGCGCCGTGGTCGTCTCCTGGATCGTCGGCAAGCCGCTCGACATCCACCCGCTCATCGTCTCCAAACTCAACACGCTGGCGCAGATTTTACTCGCGACGCTCATACTTGCTTCAAATGCCTTCCAGTTCAACGCCAGTCCGTTCGAGGAAGTGCTGCTGATAGCCGTCGGAGCGCTCACGCTCTTGTCCGCCGCCGCCTATCTGGCGTCGTGGCTCCGCCACATGGCATCCTGAGCCGTCACGAGGCTGTCATGAATTTTCAGCGCCAAGTCTTGTTCTGGGTCGGCGCGCTGGCCGTCTTCGTGCTGTTCGCCTGGGTGCTCGGCGACGTGCTGTTGCCTTTCGTTGCCGGCATGGCGCTCGCCTATTTTCTCAATCCGCTTGCAGACCGGCTGGAGCGGCACGGAATGCACCGCCTGGTGGCGACCCTCCTCGTGCTCGGTGCGTTCATTCTGGTGTTTGTGCTGGCGGCCATCATCGTCCTGCCTCTGCTCGGCTCGCAGCTCCTGCAATTCATCCAGCGCATTCCGGAATATTTCCGGCTGTTGCAGGACCTGATCGTCACCGAATCCAATCAGGAATGGATCCGCCGCATGATCGGCAGCGACACGCTCGATCTGCGCAAGTCGGTCGGCGACTTGGTTGGCCAGGGCGCCGCATGGGCGGGAACTTTCCTGCAAGGAATCTGGTCGGGCGGGCGTGCGCTGCTCTCGCTCGTCGCGGTGCTCGTCGTGACGCCCATCGTCACGCTCTACCTCCTGCTCGACTGGCACCGCATGGTGAACAAGGTCGACTCCTGGCTGCCGCGTGAACATCGCGCCACGATCCGCGATCTGGCGCGCGAGATTGACTCGGTGCTGGCAGGGTTCATCCGTGGCCAGGCGATCGTCTCTCTCTTTCTCGGCATGTTCTATGCGGTAATGCTGACGCTTGTCGGCCTGAATTTCGGATTGCTCATCGGCTTCGCCGCGGGATTGCTGAATTTTGTTCCCTATCTAGGCTCAACCACAGGCCTTCTGATCGCCGGTGGCGTAGCGTTCGCGCAGTTCTGGCCCGACTGGCCGTGGATCGGGGCGGTGATCGGCATCTTTCTGTTCGGTCAGTTTGTCGAAGGCTATTTCCTTCAGCCGAAGCTGGTCGGTGACCGCGTCGGCTTGCATCCGGTGTGGCTGATCTTCGCGCTGTTCGCTTTCGGATATCTGTTGGGCTTTGTCGGACTGCTGATCGCGGTGCCGCTCGCTGCCGCATTCGGCGTTCTCGTTCGCTTTGCGCTTCGACAGTACCTCACGAGCCCGCTCTACACCGGCACGAAGTCTGGGAAGCGCTAAGCGATGCAGGCCGCCGGCGCCCGTCAGCTTGCGTTCGAGTTGCCGCATGCGGAGAGTTTCCGCCGCGAGGATTTCCTCGCCGACCCTTCCAATGAAGCAGCACTTGCGCTCGTCGACTCCTGGCCCAACTGGCCGCACCGCATTGCGGCGATCGTCGGTACGCCGGGCTCGGGCAAAAGCCATCTCGCGGCGATCTGGGCCGAGCGCGCGGGCGCCCGCATCACGGACGCGGCCGCGCTTGTCCGCGCCGAAGTCCCGCGTGCGCTCGTCACCGGTGCGCTGGTGATCGAAGACCTCGCCCCCGATCGTGCCGATGAGCAGGCGCTATTTCATCTCTTTAATCTCGCGCGGGAAGAGGACGCATTTGTCCTCGTCACCGCCGCGCGCCGCCTCGATCTTGAGGGCTACGCGTTGCCCGATCTCGCGTCGCGCCTGCGCGCGCTGCCTGTCATTGCCCTGACGCCGCCAGGCGATGCGTTGCTGGCCGCCGTCATGGTGAAACTCTTCGCCGACCGGCAGCTCGCGGTCGACGAGGAAACAATTACGTTCCTGCTCGGCCGCATCGAGCGGTCGCTGGCCGCGGTTCGGGATATGGTTGCCCGTCTCGACCGCGCAGCCTTGTCCCGCGGCCGCCGCATCACCCGTGTCTTGGCCGCGGAACTGCTCCGGGAGCAGGAATCCCAAGCCTGACAAGGGGTTCCGGCCTCGCGGCACTGTCATCGAATCGTCAACCAACGCGGTGATAGTCTCTCCGGACGTTGTCTGGAGCGAAATTCACATGGCGGCCGAGGTCACCGCGATCCGCAGCCTGCGGGCCGAAGAGGCATCGCCGCCCGAAAGCGTGCTTGCAGCTGAGGCCGACCTGTCCGCGAGCCCGGCGCGGTTCATCAACCGCGAGCTGTCCTGGCTGCATTTCAATCGCCGCGTGCTCGAGGAAGCGGGCAACCCCAACCACCCGCTCCTGGAGCAGCTTCGCTTCCTGTCGATTTCGGCGGCCAATCTCGATGAATTCTTCATGGTCCGCGTGGCGGGCTTGCGCGCTCAGATCCGCGCTGGCGTGAACCTGCCGAGTCCGGACGGCTTTACGCCGGCGGAGCAGCTTGCCCGTATCTCGACCGAGGCGGCAAAGCTCGCCGACGATCAGCAGGCGCGGTGGCGCGAGTTGTGCCGGGAGTTGGGTTCCGCAGGCGCGCAGCTTGTGGGCGGCAGCGACATGCTCAAGGGCGAGCTGAAATGGCTCGAAGACTATTTCCTGCACCACATCTTCCCGGTGCTGACGCCCTTCGCCATCGACCCTGCGCACCCGTTTCCGTTCATTCCCAATCTCGGCTTCTCCCTCGCGCTCCAACTTGCGCGCGCGAGCGACGGCCGCGGCATGAACGCGCTCATCCGCGTGCCCGCAAAAATCGAACGCTTTATCCGCCTTCCCGAGCGCAAGGACGGCGAAGCGCGCTTCGT
>JAICQA010000287.1 GCA_025929595.1 Xanthobacteraceae bacterium | reverse complement strand
TAGAGCGCCATCGAGACGCCGATGACCATGGTCGCGAGTCGGACCAGGCCGGCGTGCGAGCGGTCGAACCTGAATGTCGGCGGCGGCGGTTGCAGGACGTGGGTCGGCTCGGTCATCGCGCGGCCCCCTCAGACGGCACGGCGCACGGCGACGCAGGGCATGCCGCCCTGCGCCGCGCGTGTCGAACTTAGTTGGATTTTACCGTGATGCCGGCTTCCTTGTAGAACTTCGCCGCACCCGGATGGAAGGGCACGCCGATGTCCTCGGCCATCATCTTGGTGGTGAGTCCCTTCATGGCGGCTACGACATTGCCGAGCGCGGGAACGTTGCTCGCGATCGTCTTGGTCAGCGCATGGACGGTATCGTCGGGCGCCTTGCAGGAAACGACGAGATGCGTGGCATAGCCGATCACCTTGATGTCCTGATCCTGCTTCGGATAGGTGCCCTTCGGGACGGTTACGAGGGTGTAACCCGGATTGAGCTTCTTCATGGGCGCCAGCAGATCTGTCATGTCGATCAGCGTGATGTCCTGCGAGGAGGCGATGTCCATGATGGCGCCGGCGGGGATCGTCGTGCCGAGGCCGAAGGCGACGGCGTGGCCGTCCTTCATCTGCGACACCGAGTCGGTGTAGGAGACGAAGCTCGCCTTCACGTCGTCATAGGACATGCCGTTCACCTTCAGAATCTGAGAGGTGATCAGTTCGCCGGTGTTGCCCTTCTGCTGCGTGGTGACGCCCTTGCCCTTCAGGTCCTTAACCGATTTGATGTTGGCGCTCTTCGGCACGACCATCTGGTAGTACTGAGGATAGAGCGTCGCGATGTTGCACACGTTGGCGTGCGGCTTGTTGAAGGGCGCACGGCCGGCGACCGCGTCGACGGTCGAGATCGAGTTGCCGAAGCCGAGATCGGTCTTGCCTTCTTCGACGCCGCGCACGTTCGCGATCCCGGCGCCCGGGGTCTGCGAAACGCTCATGCCCTTGATGTTCTTTTCCCACAGGTCCTTGAGCTGGCCTCCGAGCGGGATCCAGGAACCGCCCTGCGGGCCGGTCATGAACTTCATTTCGGCGGCCGGCGCCGCAGCCGATACGGCGGCGACCAAACCGGCGGCGAGAATGAGGGTTTTTGCGCTATGCTTCATTAGACCTTCCTCCCTTGAAATAATTCCCGGTCTTGGGCACCGGAATTGGCGGACAGGCTAGCGGCGGGCTGCCCAATTCACAAGGGAAGCCAGTCATCCGAAGGGTTTCGGTGCGGGTGCGCCGGGACCGCATGGCGGTACGTTCAGTTCCGCATGACCGAAGCAGTTCGATGTTGTCTATATTGACGATTGTGCAGCGCGATTGGCGAGGCAATTTCTCAGGATCGAGTGGCAAATGGCTGAAACTTCTTTCGACGTGCTGGTGATCGGGTCCGGGCCTGGCGGCTACGTGGCCGCCATCCGCGCGGCACAGCTTGGGTTGAAGACTGCGATTGTCGAGCGGCAATATCTCGGCGGCATCTGCCTCAACTGGGGCTGCATTCCGACCAAGGCGCTGCTGCGCTCGGCCGAGATCTATCACTACATGCAGCACGCGAAGGATTACGGCCTGTCGGCGGAGAAGGTGTCGTTCGATCCGGGAGCCGTCGTGAAGCGCTCGCGCGCGGTTGCGGAGCGCATGAACAGCGGCGTCACGTTCCTGATGAAGAAGAACAAGATCGCGGTCATCTGGGGACAGGCGACGATCGACGCGCCGGGCAAGGTGACGGTGAAGCCCGCCGACGCGCAGCTCGTCACGGCCCCGCCGAAGGACGCGCTCGGCGCAGGGACCTACCAAGCCAAGCACATCATCATCGCGACCGGTGCCCGTCCGCGCGTGCTGCCGGGCATCGATCCCGATGGCAGTCTGATCTGGACATACTTCGAGGCGATGGTCGCTCCGAAAATTCCGAAGTCGCTGCTCGTGCTCGGCTCGGGTGCGATCGGCATCGAGTTTGCGTCCTACTACCGGACGATGGGCAGTGAAGTGACGGTTGTCGAAGTGCTGCCGCAGATTCTGCCGGTCGAGGACGAAGAAATCGCCGCGCATGCGCGCAAGCGGTTCGAGAAGCAGGGTATCAAGATCATTACCGGCGCGAAGGTGACGAAGGTCGACAAGAAGAAGGACTCGGTTGTCGCCGAGATCGAGGATGGCAAGGGCGGCAAGCAGTCGATCGAAGCCGAGCGCATGATTTCGGCGGCGGGCGTCGTCGGCAATATCGAGAATCTCGGACTTGAGAAGCTGGGCGTAAAGCTGGATCGCACCACGATCGTTGCGGACGGCCACGGCAAGACGAACGTGCCGGGCATCTATGCGATCGGCGACGTGGCCGGTGCGCCGATGCTCGCGCACAAGGCGTCGCACGAGGGCGTCGTGTGCGTAGAGGCGATCAAGGGGTTGAAGCCGCACGCGATGGAGAAGAACCGCATCCCGGGCTGCACCTACTGCAACCCGCAGATCGCGTCCGTGGGGCTGACCGAGAAGAAGGCGAAGGAGCAGGGCCGCGAAATCCGCATCGGTCGCTTCCCCTTCCTCGGCAACGGCAAGGCGATTGCGCTCGGCGAGCCTGACGGTCTCGTCAAGACGATCTTCGACAAGAAGACGGGCGAGTTGCTTGGCGCGCACATGATTGGCGCCGAAGTGACCGAGCTGATCCAGGGTTTCGTGGTCGCGATGAACTGCGAGACGACGGAAGCCGAACTGATGCAGACCGTATTCCCGCATCCGACGCTCTCCGAGATGATGCATGAGAGCGTGCTCGACGCGTATGGGCGCGTGCTGCACGTCTGAGTTACCCGGCTGGACCCGACCTGAATTTGTCGTTCCAGATGAGCATCTCGTCAGCGGCCGGGATGTCAGCCGGCTATTTGTGGTTGCTCTCGAATAGAAGGGGCTTGCGGAAGGCTGAAAGCCCCATGCCCCGGACGCAGGCCAGCGTCGCGGGGACGGCTTTGTCGTGTTTGCGGCGGGGCCGTGGGCGGTGTAGCGATTCAGACCCGACAGGAGGAATCCATGGACTATGCGTTTCTGAGCCAGCCCGGCGTGGGGCTGTTCACGATGCTGATCATCGGTCTGCTTGCCGGCTGGATCGCCGAGAAGGTGACGTCGAGCAATCACGGTCTCTTCATGAACCTGATCGTCGGCATTGCCGGCGCCTTCATCGGCGGCAAGCTCGCGGAAGTGCTTGAGATTCCCGTTTTCGGCTTCTGGCGCACGCTTGTCGCGGCTGCCATTGGCGCCACCATCCTGCTGTTTGTGGTGCGTGCGGTAAGGCGGCAGTAACAGCGAAAGCGCCTATATAGTCCCATCATGGCCGTCGTCGTCGACCTCCTGAACGAACGTTCCCGCCCGCGCCACCCCGAGAAGGCGCACCGGGCGGACAAGCCCGCGCTGCCGAAGCCCGCCTGGATTCGCGTGAAGGCGCCGGGGCCGGGCGCGTTCGAGGAAACGAAGAAGATCGTCGCGGCGGGCGGCCTGCATACGGTTTGCCAGGAAGCGTCCTGCCCAAATATCGGCGAGTGCTGGGCCGAGCGGCACGCGACCTTCCTCATCATGGGCGACACCTGCACGCGCGCCTGCGCGTTCTGCGATGTGAAGACCGGCCTGCCGGGCCCGCTCGATGCAGCGGAGCCGGAGAAGGTTGCCGACGCGACCGCAAAACTCGGTCTGAAGCACGTCGTGGTGACGTCGGTCGATCGCGATGACCTCAAAGATGGCGGCGCGGCGCATTTTGCCGAAACAATTCGCGCCATTCGGCTGGCGAGTCCCGGCACCACCATCGAGGT
>JAICQA010000395.1 GCA_025929595.1 Xanthobacteraceae bacterium | reverse complement strand
GCGGCTCCGCCCTGACGCGCGAGCGCGTCCAGAATCCGGACCCAGCTCCGCGCCCCCTTTTTGAAGCTCTTCAGGTTGTATTTCTCGTTCGGCGAGTGGATGCGGTCGTCGTCGAGACCGAAGCCGACCAAGAGCGAGTCCATGCCGAGGTCATGCTTGAAGCTGCCGACGATCGGAATCGAGCCGCCGGACCCTTTGAGCACGGCGGGCGTCCCCCACTCCGCTTCGAGCGCGGTGCGGGTCTTTGCGAGATACGGTGAGTTCAGCGGCAGGCGCAGTGCGGGACTGGCCCCGTGCGAGATGAATTCGGCGTCGCAGTCGGCCGGCAGGCGCTCGCGCACGAAAGCGCGGAACGCGTCGCGGACCTTCAGCGGGTCCTGATCGCCGACGAGGCGGAATGAAACCTTCGCGGATGCGCGCGCAGGAATGACCGTCTTCGAGCCCTCGCCCGTATAGCCGCCGACAATGCCATTCATGTCGCAGGTCGGGCGCGACCACATCTGCTCGAGCACATGCCGGCCCTTCTCGCCCGCCGGCACGGAAAGACCGATGTCGCCGAGGAAGTGCCGCTCGTCGAATTTGAGACCCATCCATTGTGCGCGGATTTCCGGATCGAGATCGCTGACACCGTCGTAAAAGCCGGGGATCGCGATGCGATTGTCCTTGTCGTGGAGATCGGCCAGCACGCGCGACAGCACGCGGATCGGGTTCATCGCGGGGCCGCCAAAAAGACCCGAATGCAAGTCACGGCTCGCGGCCTTCACAATTACTTCTTCCAATACGAGTCCGCGCAGCATGGTCGTGACGGCGGGCGTTTCGGCGTCCCACATGTCGGTATCGCAGACGAGCGCAACGTCGGCTTTCAGCTCGGCCTTGTTCGCGTCGAGGAATGGTTTGAGCGACGGGCTGCCCGTTTCCTCCTCACCCTCAAAGAGGATCGTCACGGGCAACGGCAGCTTGCCCTCCGTCTGGATGAACGCGCGGCAGGCTTCGACGAATGTCATCAACTGGCCTTTATCGTCGGCAGTGCCGCGCGCGACGATCTGCTTGCGGCCGTTCGCTTCGGAAATGCGCGGCTCGAACGGTGGCGACTCCCAGAGATCGAGCGGATCGGGCGGCTGCACATCGTAGTGGCCGTAGAAAAGAACACGCGGGCCGCGCGCAGCGGTGTCGCCGCGCGAATGCGCGACCACCATGGGCCGGCCCCTGGTCGGGCGGACGCTCGCCTCAAATCCAAGCGACGTCAGTTCGGCAGCGAGCCACTGCGCGGCCTTCTCGCATTCGGCGGCGTAAGCGGGGTCGGTGGAAATACTCGGGATGCGCAGGAGCGCAAACAGACGGTCGAGACTCTTGTCGAGATCGCGGTCGATCGCCGCCAGCACGCCGTCAAGCGCCATTGCCTTCCTCCATCGCGGAAGGAAGCCATAAGCCGCCGCGCGAGCGCGCGCAAATTATTGCAGCGTGGGCGGCGGCGACGGCTGCGTGAGCTCGGGTCCCTTGACGCGGTTGGCGCGGCGGACCTTTTGCAGGATCGAGCCAATGCGCCGATAGACGATGCGTGGCGCGGCCGGCGCGGGCAGCACGACACGATAGCCGTGCGCGAGTGCCATGCGGATCGTCTCGCCGGCCGTGAGATGCGCGATCAGGATCGCCGGTGTACGCGCAGGATCGAACGGATAAGGAGGAAACGGCGTCCCGCCGCCGGCCGGTGCGTGGACGACGCAGAGATCGAGCGGCGCGCGTGCGAAATGTTCGCGTGCCTCGTCGAAATCGGCGGCTGGCAGGAGCTGCAACAGGCCGAACTCGGCCATGGCGGCACACAGTGCCGTCCGCCGAATGGCATCGGCGTCGATAACCGCGACGCGAGCCGAGGAAAAAATCCGCATGGTTGTCCCGGCCGCGCGGTGCCCTGGCGAGCCGGCTGGAGCCGGCCGGGAAATCCGGCCGATCCGGCACCTCACGACTTTGTGAAGCGTAGCAAATCCGTGCCGTCAGGCAACTAAACCGCCGCGTGCAGGACCGCCGGCGGTCGGGATCAGCGGCGCAGGATGCTGCCGAGGACGCCGCGCACAATCGACCGGCCTACCGAGCCGCCGATGCTGCCGCCCACCTTGCGGCCGAGATCGGCCGCGATCTGGCCGGCAACCCGATTGGTCACGGTGCGGGTCACGTCGCGGGCGACGCGCTGACCGGTGCTCAGGCGTTCGCCTCGTTTTCGGTTCGTGCCGAAGATGGTGCCGATCAGGCCGCCGATACCGCCTTCGCTCGATGCCTCCTCGCGCTCCTGCGCCTCGGCGTCGGCCATCTGCTCCTCGGTCTTCTTCTGGAGCTTCTCGTAGGCGGACTCGCGGTCGATGGTCTTGTCGTACTGGCCGCG
>JAICQA010000341.1 GCA_025929595.1 Xanthobacteraceae bacterium | reverse complement strand
CGCATCCGCGCCTACTCGCCCTATGACAACGTGAAGGCGCAGGACTATCCCGCGATGCTGGTGCTCGCCGGCCTGACCGACCCGCGCGTGACCTACTGGGAGCCGGCGAAATGGGTGGCGCGGCTGCGTGCGATGAAGACCGACCAGAACCCGCTCTGGCTCAAGACCAACATGGACGCGGGCCATGGCGGCGCGGCTGGCCGGTTCGACCGGCTGGAGGAAGTCGCGCTCGGTCATGTGTTTGCCCTGACAACGGCGGGGCTTGCCTGACGCATGGACAAACGCGACCGGCTCGACGGCCTCGCCACCGCCACGACTGTCGCGCTCTGCGCACTCTGGGCGATCAGCCACGTCGCGGTGAAGCTCGCCAATGAGGGCGTCTCACCCGCCTTCCAGAGCGGATTGCGCTCGCTCGGCGCGCTCGCCTGCCTGCTCGTGTGGTCGCAGTTGCGCGGGATCAAGCTGTTCGAGCGTGACGGGACGCTCGTTGCCGGCGTGCTGGCCGGCGTCATGTTCGCCGCCGAGTTCGCGCTGATTTTCTGGGCGCTCACCTATACCGACGTCGCACGCGGGGTAATCATTCTCTACACAACCCCTTTCTTCGTCGCGCTCGGCGCGCATCTGTTCGTCCCGGGCGAGCAGTTGCACCGCTGGCAGGTGATCGGGCTTGTCTGCGCCTTCACCGGCGTGGTCATTGCCTTCTCCGACGGACTGACTCTGCCCGACCGCCGCGCAATGATCGGCGACGCGATGATGCTCGCGGCCGCGTTTCTGTGGGGTGCAACGACTGTGCTCGTGAAGGCGAGCAAGCTCGCGCGCATCGATCCAGCCAAGACGCTCGCCTATCAGCTCGCCGTGTCCGGCGCGCTGCTGACGCCCCTCGCGCTCCTGCTCGGCGAGCGCGGGCTGTTCGATCCGACCCCGTTCGTGATCGGCGCGGTCGCGTTCCAGGCGATCATCGTCGCCTTCGCGTCCTATCTCGTCTGGTTCGCGCTGATCCGCGTCTACCCCGCCTCGACGCTCTCGACCTTCACGTTTCTCACACCGCTTTTCGGCCTGTTGTTCGGCGCGGTATTGCTGGGCGAGCGCGTGAGTGCGGCGCTTATCCTGGCGCTCGGCCTGGTCGCGGTTGGGATCTGGCTCGTGAATCGTCCGCGGGCTGTCGTGCCCGCAACACCGGTCTAGCGCGTCGGATCGCTGAAGTCGCTGTCGGCTTCCGCGCCGGTGCGCATCACGTGATCCTGCAGCTCGGCGATCGAGTTGAAGCGTACGGTGCCGATCGGCAGTTCCGCCTCGATCGAGCCGTCGGCATAAAGCGTATAGGCCATGCCGCCGATCACGCCCGACCGCACCACCGTATCCGAACCCTGACTGCGCGCGGGCGCGGGTTCGGCCGGGCGGAATTTCGGAACATAAGGCTCGGGAGTTTCCGGCGACGGTTCAGGCGCGGATGGCTGTACTGAGCCGCCGCGGCGGCCCTCGCCGCTGAACGGCTGCGGGACGGACGGAATCGGCGTGAACTCGCGCGGCCCCTCGTCACCCTTCTGTTCGCGCGGACGGTCGCCGCGCGCACGCGGGATTTCCTCGCGCGGATTGTCGCCGCGCGCGCGCAGGCGCACGGGCGGCTCGTCACCCTCGAAAGACGGCGGCGTGGCGGGGCCGCGCCGGCGCGGCATCTCATCGCCCGGCGGCTGCGGCAGACCCGGACGGCGCGGGCGGGCAATTTCCTCGGCAGGCACCTCGCGCGGCCGCTCGCGACGCGGGCGCGGCTGGTCGAGCGAGATCGTCGTCTCGCGCGATGCGCCCGACTGATCGTCGCCCGCCTGCTCCGGCTGGGGCTCGCGCGGCGCGCGGCGCACGCGCGGCGGCTCACTTGCGTCGCCCGTTTCCGCCGATGCCGGCGGACGTTGGCGCTGCGGACGATCCTCGGGCGGGGCAATCGCGGCGCGGGCGACAGGCGCGGGAGCCGGAGCGCCCATTTCGAGGCGGCGCTGCAACTCAAGCAGGGTCGTCAGCACCTGGCTCAATCCGATAAGAATGAGCCCGCCGACCAGCATGATCGCGCCACTCGTGATCAGCGTGGCGCCGATCGAAAGGCCCAGCACCCAGTCCGGTGCGCCCGCGGCAATACCGGCCATGCCGATCAGTGCAAGGACGGCGCCCGCAATCAGTAGAAAAAGCGGCATCAAGTCTTTGCTCCGTGCGCAAATTTCGCGCCGGGGGTTCGTCGGGCCAATTTGCCTTTTTTCTCAGCAGGAGGCGAATCGGCGGCTTCATCTTACCCCGCCACCGGAACATCGCGCTTGCACGCGGGTTCCAATTTTGCAGGATCGCCCGATCCGGGCCATACCGGCCCCCGATTATCCTGTTTCCGTTGGAGGTCCCGATGTCATTCAGCTTGCCCGATCTGCCCTACGCCCATGATGCGCTGGCGCCCTACATGTCGAAGGAGACGCTGGAATATCACCACGACAAGCACCACAAGGCCTATGTCGACAATGGCAACAAGCTGCTTGAGGGCTCGGGACTTGAGGGCAAGAGCCTTGAGGAGATCGTGAAGGGCGCCTTCGGCAAGAATGCCGGGCTCTTCAACAATGCCGGCCAGCACTACAACCACCTGCACTTCTGGAAGTGGATGAAGCCGAAGGGCGGCGGCAGCATTCCGGGCGAGCTCGAGAAGCGCATCGTCGCCGACCTCGGCTCGGTCGAGAAGATGAAGGAAGACTTCATCCAGGCCGGCGTCACGCAGTTCGGCTCGGGCTGGGCGTGGCTCGAGGTCAAGAACGGCAAGATCGGCATTGCCAAGACGCCGAACGGCGAAAGCCCGCTCGTGCATGGCGGCACGCCGATCCTCGGTGTCGATGTGTGGGAGCACTCCTACTACATCGACTACCGCAACCGCCGGCCGGACTATCTCAAGGCGTTCATCGAAAACATGGTGAACTGGGAATACGTCGAGCGCATGTACGACGAGGCGGGACGCTAACGCCCGTTCCGGCGGGGCGACCCGCGCCCCGCCTCCTTACCCGAAGTCGCGCGCGAGCACGATGTCCCGTTCCGCAAGGAGCGTCGCGAACGCATCCGACGAGAGGTAGGCAAGCTCCCGCTCGCGGCTTTCGACCACCGGGTCGCGCGAGCGCAT
>JAICQA010000269.1 GCA_025929595.1 Xanthobacteraceae bacterium | reverse complement strand
GCTCGGCCTCTTTCCAGCCATCCCACAGCTTCGACAATTCGGCCGCCTTGTCCGCATTGCCGCCGAACGCATCGAGCAGCGCGCGATGCGTCGCGGCGTCGATCAACGCGCGTTCGTCGTGTTGCCCGTGGATCTCCACGAGCTTCTGCCCGACCTCGCGCAGCACCTGCACCGTCACCGGCTGGTCGTTGATGAAGGCGCGCGTGCGCCCGTCGGCGAGTTGCACGCGGCGGAGGATAAGCTCGCCGTCGGCATCGAGTGCGTTGGCCTTCAGCACCCTGAAGGCGGGGTGACCGGCGGGCACCTCGAACATCGCCACCACCTGTCCCTGCTCCGCGCCCTGTCGCACCAGGGCGGCGTCGCCGCGCGCGCCAAGCGCCAGCGTGAAGGCGTCGAGCACGATCGACTTGCCCGCGCCCGTCTCACCGGTCAGCGCCGTCAGCGCACGCGCAAAGTCGACGTCGAGCTTGTCGATCAGGACGATGTCGCGGATGGAAAGGTGAACCAGCATGGCGCCGGGAATCCGATGGCGGGAGGGCGAGTCTATCCCAAGCACGGGAGCGGTTCGCAAGCGTCGTCCAACCCGTCATCCGGGGCGAGCACGCGTTGCGAGACCCGGGATCGTCCTGCGGCTTGCGGAAAACGGTCCCGGCTCTCCGCGCCCTGCGGGCGCCTCGGCCGGGACGACAACTTTTAAGTACTCGGCTTCGCCCCGAACGCTTTGCTGATCCAGGACTGCTTGTTTTCCTGCGGATGGCCGCCGCTCTGCACCAGCTTGTAGGCGTCCTTGTACCAGGAACTGTCCGGGAAATTGTGCCCGAGCACGGCGGCGGCGGTCTGCGCCTCATTGACGATGCCGAGCGCCATGTAGGCCTCGGCGAGCCGCATCAATGCTTCCTCGACGTGACGCGTAGTCTGATACTGCGTGACCACGGATTTGAAGCGGTTGATGGCGCCGGTGTAGTTGCGCTTTTCGAGATAATAGCGGCCAACCATCATTTCCTTACCGGCCAACTGATCGCGCGCGACTTCGAGTTTGCGGCGCGCGCTCTCGGCATATTCGGTGTCGGGATATTTGCGCACCACTTCATCGAGCGCCTGCATGGCGCGCTCGGTGCGCGCCTGGTCGCGGGTGATGTCGGGAATCTGATCGTAATAGGACGACGCCATCAGATACTGCGCGTAAGCGGCGTCCGGGCTACCCGGATGCAGCGCCACATAACGGCGCGCGGCCTGGATCGTCTCTTCGTGCTCGCCGACTTCGTAATAGGCGAAGGCCGACATCAGCAGCGATTTGCGCGCCCATTCCGAATAGGGATGCTGGCGGTCGACTTCCTCGAACTTCTTGGCCGCGTCGACATATTCGCGCTTGTTCAGCAGCGTGAGGCCTTCGTTATAGAGTTTGTCGGCCGGCTCGTCGGGCAGGACGACGGTCTTCTCCTCGAACAGGCTGGCGCAGCCGCCGAGCGAAACTGCAAGCGCCGCCACGGCGACGTAAACGCCGAACCCTGCCCCTCCAACGATGTCGCGAACCCGACGCATGCACCCTACCCTTGCCGTCCCGGCACCGGCTCGCGGCCGGTCCCTAGCTCGACCAATAGTTACCAATCGCAGGACGACCCCGCTAGGGACGTAGGTGCCCATTTGGCCGCGATTGTGGCGGGGCTGGTTAAGACAGGTCGGCGCGATAGGCCGGCTGGGCGACCGGAACGCCAAGGTCGGCATGGCCGCGATTGCGGCGGCGCTTGGGCTCGACCACCGTCCAAGCCGATTTATCCGCGGCCAGCGCCGCGACGACCTGCGCATTCAGCTTGTGGCCGCCGCAGACGGAGCGATAGCGGCCGAGAATCGGGAGGCCGGCGAGCGCCAGATCGCCGATCGCATCGAGCGCCTTGTGGCGCACGAACTCGTCCGGATAGCGCAGGCCGGTCGGGTTCAGGATGCGGTCTTCGGCCAGGCAGATGGTGTTTTCGAGCGAAGCGCCGAGTGCGTAACCGGCGCTCCAGAGCTTGGCCACGTCCGACATGAAGCCGAAGGTGCGGGCATTGGCGAGCTCGTCTTCGAAGGTCTCTCGCGACAGCGTCGCGGCGTAACGCTGACGGCCAATGAGCGGATGGTTGAAGTCGATCTCGATTTCGAGGCGGAAGCCGGCGTCGTAGGGAAGCAACTCGCCCGTCGAACGGCCGTCCTGGACGCGGATGGGCTTCAGAACCTTGAGATAGCGGCGCGGCGCGGCCTGGGTTTCGATTCCGGCCTGGCGGATGGCCTCCACGAAGGCCGAAGCGCTGCCGTCGAAGATCGGCACTTCGTTGCCGTCGACTTCGATAATGACGTTGTCGATGCCCATACCGGCGATGGCGGCGAGCAGATGCTCGACCGTCGAGCACAGGGCACCGTGTCCGTCACCAATGACGGTCGCAAAATCGGTGTTGCGGACGGCCGACGGCGAAGCGCTGATCACGCGGTCGGGCGCGCCGTTATGGCCGGGACGGGAGAACAGGATGCCGGAGTTGATTTCGGCGGGGAGCAACGACACCCGGCTTTGCGTACCGCCATGGACGCCACGGCCCATGAGGTCGACACGCTGCGCTAGTGTGGACTGAAAACTCACCCGCATCCCCACCGTCCGGAATCCCTCGGTCTAGCCAATCGGGGCGAAAACACGCCTCGAACTCGCCGAAGAACCCCTGTCCCCTACGCTCCCCGAAGCGCCGTCTTAGGGTTAAATTGCCAAGAACCCGAACGGCTGCATTTGGTTAGTCGGACGATACCGGGGGGTGGCGAAGTCGCAAGTCACGGTTTTTTACGTTTTGTTACCGAAAGGCGACGCCAATCAGCCCCCTTTTCGCCATCTTTCGGCAAGGCAGACACAAAATGAAAGGCCCCCGACTTGATCGCCGGGGGCCTCTTCAGTTCGATCCTGTGGAAAACGGGATTCAGGTCGCCTGCCGGCGGAGGAAGGCGGGGATTTCCAGCTCCTCTTCCTCGATTCGGGCGCGACTCATGCGTGCCGCCGATTCCTGGGGGGCCGGACGACCGGCCGGCCGCCTTGCGTATTCCGATACCTGTTCCTGGGTTCGCCGCTCGGGCGTCGCGCGCTGCTGCATGTTGTCCTCACCTTCCTTCTCTCGTCTGCCAAGTCCGACCTGCGCGAGCCGCTGCAGGAGCGACATGCGCTTCTGGTCGAGCGATTGATGCTCGGGCGCCTCGCCGCGGCTGGCGCGAATCTGCTTCTGCGCCGGCATCGGCAATTCATCGATATGCGGCATCCGCGGAATTCTTCCGCCCGCCCGCTCCGGCCTCGGCGGCAGGAAGGGCCTCGCCGGCTCTTCCATGTGCGCCTCGACCGGCTCTTCTTCCTGCATCGGTTCGAAGAAGGACGGACGCGGCGGCAGCGGGCGGATCGTTACGTCATCGACCGCCGTCTCCTGCTCGTCCGCGTAATCCTCCTCGTAGACCTGCTCGTCTTCGTAGTGCCCTTCCTCGTCGCGATGGAGCGCGATCGAGGGCGCCGGCGCCGGATCACGATAGGAATTCGGGGTGCGCTGCTCCTGCGCCGAACCGAATGCCTTGGCGACCGCAAGCCGGCCCGCCACCGAGGCCGCGCTCAGGCGGGTGGCGATGTGGGGCGTCTGTTCCTGCCGGGCGGTGCCGTCGATACCGGTTGCGACAACCGACACCCGAACGATGCCGTCGAGACTCTGGTCGAAGGTGGCACCGAGAATGATGTTGGCGTCCACGTCCACTTCCTCGCGGATGCGGCTCGCCGCCTCGTCGACTTCATACAGCGTGAGGTCGGAACCGCCGGTGATCGAGATGAGGAGGCCCTTGGCGCCGCGCATCGAAGTCTCATCGAGCAGCGGGTTGGCGATCGCCGCTTCCGCCGCCGTGACCGCGCGCTTCTCGCCCGAGGCTTCGCCCGTGCCCATCATCGCCTTGCCCATCTCGCGCATGACCGTGCGCACGTCGGCGAAGTCGAGGTTGATGAGGCCTTCCTTGACCATGAGGTCGGTGATGCAGGCGACCCCCGAATAGAGCACCTGGTCCGCCATCGCGAAGGCGTCGGCGAAGGT
>JAICQA010000037.1 GCA_025929595.1 Xanthobacteraceae bacterium | reverse complement strand
TACTCGCCGACCGCGCGGGGGTTCTGGTCGTTGGTCCACGACGTCGAGAAGATGAAGGGGGAACATTGCGCGCCGGCGAACTGCTCGGCACCAGCGTTGGCGATGATGAGGAACGTCTTCGAGTCCACGACCGGCTTCGCTGAAGCCAGGAGAACGTTTGACCAGATGTAGCCGGCAACGAAGTCGACCTTGTCCGACTCGACCAGCTTTTGTGTTTTCTGCAGGCCGACGTCGGGCTTTTGCGTGTCATCCTCGTAGATGACTTCGACGGGTAGCCCGCCCATCTTGCGGCCCATGTGGTCAAGCGCGAGCTCGAACGAATTGCGCATGTCGTTGCCGATCACCGCGGTCGGGCCGCTGAAGGTGCTGACGAAGCCGATCTTGACCGTCTTGCTCTGCGTGACGGCCGGCGCGACCGACAGCGCGAGCGCGGCACCTGCCGCGACGATCGCCGTTGCGGCGAGCAAGCGGCGGCGAGTTGGTTGATGCATTGTCTTTCCTCCCTGAGACCGCGGGGCGGCCGTTTGAACGTTCGATTGTCGGTCAGTTGTCCTGCCGACGTTATTGTCGTCCGCGCCCGTTGGCCACCGATTAGCATCGCTGGCAACAAACGCGGAAAAAGCTGCGATGAAGTATATTACAGGTCGCTTGCGGCGCAAGCGATTTGCAATTCGTCTAAGAAGAAGCTGTTGCGGTTGCTTGCTCATTCGGCGATGGAATTGAATCCGGAAAGGGCGGTCGCCTTGCCGGCTCGGAAATATATTTCCGCCTCGGTCGCTCTTGTTCGAAATGCGCCGCGAGGTCACTAGGGTAGGCGTTATGAAAGATACTCAGCCTGACATCATCGCCCTCGTTGGCTTCGGCGAGGCGGGTCAACATATCGGCGTCGGCCTCGCGGCGAAGGGCTTGCGTATTCGTGCCTACGACATCCGCCACAACGAACCGGCGCTCGTAGATGCCGCGAAGCGTAGCAATATTGGGTTCTCCGGCTCGCCCTCCGTGGTCGAAGGCGCGGCGCTTGTCTTTTCGCTGGTGACCGCTTCTTCCGCCGTCGAGGCGGCTCGGGCGGCGGCAAAGCACTTGCAAGCCGGACAGATCTACATCGACTTCAATTCGGTGTCGCCCGCCACCAAGCGCGCGGTCGCCGACGCCATCGCACCGTCGGGCGCGCGGTTCGTTGAAGCGGCCATCATGGCGCCGGTGCCGGGCCCGAATGAGAAAGTGCCGCTGCTCCTATCCGCGCCCGGCGCGGAAGAAGTCGCCGCCCGCCTGGCGGAAATCGGCATGAACGCGGACATCGCGGGCGACCGGATCGGCGACGCGTCACTCTCGAAGATGCTGCGCTCGATCTTTATCAAGGGCATCGAGGCGCTGATGCTGGAGAGTCTCGTCGCGGCGCGCCACGCCGGCATCGAAGAACGCATTCTCGACTCGGTGCAGAAGACCTTGCCCGGCATCAACTGGCGCGAATTGTCTGCCTACAATCTCGAGCGCACCGCGACCCATGGCAAACGCCGCACGGCGGAGATGTTCGAGTCCGCCGCGACCGTGCGCGAACTGGGCCTCGATCCGTTCGTGACGGAAGGCATTGCACGGCGGATCGAGTGGTCCTACGCGAAGCTCAAGGACGCGGAATGGGCCAAGGGCAGGCCCGAGACGTATGAAGAGGTGCTCGACGTCCTTGAAGCGGCGTTGCGCGCGGAGAAGAAGCAGGACGCCGCCGAATGAATGCCGTCGATCTGAAATTGCACGCGCGGCGCAAGCCGCAATTCAAGCTGCCCGCCGGCGCCTGCGATGCGCATTGCCACGTGTTCGGACCGGGCGATGTCTTTCCTTACGCGCCGAGCCGGCGCTACACGCCCGCCGACGCGCCGAAGGAAACGCTCGCCGCGCTCCACGATTTTCTTGGTGTCTCTCGCGCTGTCATCGTGCAGGCGAGCTGCCACGGCTCCGATAACCGCGCCATGCTCGATGCGCTCATCCATTCCCCGACGACGTTGCGCGGCGTGGCAATCGCGGACGAGAAGACGGCGAGCCAGGATTTTCAGCTGATGCATGCGGCCGGCGTCCGCGGCGTGCGTTTTAATTTCGTCAGGCACCTGGGCGGCGCGCCGGACATGGACGAGTTCTGGTCCGTGCTGCGCAAGGTCGAGCCGCTCGGCTGGCACGTCGTGCTGCACATGGACGCGAAGGATATCGAGGCGCTCACGCCACTGATCCGGCAACTCCCCATGCCGTTCGTGATCGACCATATGGGCCGCGTGGAGTCCGCGCAGGGGACGGAGCAACCCGCTTTCCGCGCGCTGCTCGATCTCGTCAGGATGCCCAATTGCTGGATCAAGGTCAGCGGATCGGAGCGCATCTCGTTCCCACCCTATGACGCGGCGATTCCGTTCGCCCGCGCGCTGGTCGAGGCCGCGCCGGACCGATGCCTGTGGGGAACGGACTTTCCGCATCCCAATCCGACGCATGAGGCGGACGAGGCCGATCTGGTCGACCTTGTCCCGAAATTCGCGCCCGACCCGGCGCTTCAGCGCAAGCTGCTCGTCGACAACCCGGCGCGGCTCTATGAGTTCTGATCTATACTCGCGGGCATGGCTTTGCCCGCGTTTCGCGCCCCCTACGTGGAAGACGACGCGGCCGTCGCCGATCGCATCTGGGACGCTGGTTCCTTCGACGCCGCCGCCGAAGCGCGCATAAATGAGCGTGCCGCCGATCTCGTGCGCGCCATGCGCGAAGGGCGCGGCGGCTTTAGCGGTGTCGAAGAGCTGCTGCGTGAATACTCGCTGACCACGAAGGAAGGCCTCGCGCTGATGGTCCTCGCCGAGGCGCTGCTGCGCGTGCCCGACGCCGCGACCGCCGACCGCCTGATCGAAGACAAGCTCGCGCACGGCGATTTCATCCATCACAAGCCGAAGTCCCACGCCTTCGTCGTGAACGCATCGGCTTGGGCGCTCGGTGTCGCAGCGCGCGTCGTCGATGCCGACGAGAAGCTTGAGGGTGTCTTCGGGCAGATGGCGAAGCGGCTCGGTGGGCCGGCGGTGCGGCTCGCAACGCGGCAGGCGATGCGTGTGCTCGGCAATCACTTCGTGCTCGGCCAGACGATCGAAGAGGCGCTCGACCGCGCAAAGAGTGCGGAGCCGCGCTCCCGCTTTTCGTTCGACATGCTGGGCGAAGGCGCCCGAACTGCGGAGGACGCAGAGCGCTATTTCGACTCCTATGCCGATGCCATCGAACGCATCGGCGCGAGTGCCGGTGATCGTCCGCTGCCAGATCGGCCCGGCATTTCCGTCAAGCTGTCCGCGCTGCATCCGCGCTACGAGGCGTTGAGCCACGAGCGTGTGATGCATGAGTTGATTCCGCGTGTGGTCGATCTCGCGCGCAAGGCAAAGTCGTACGACCTCAACTTCACCGTCGACGCGGAGGAAGCCGACCGTCTCGAACTGTCGCTCGACGTAATTGCCGCCGTGCTGGCCGACGCCCGCCTGAAGGATTGGAACGGCTTTGGGCTCGCGATCCAGGCGTACCAGAAGCGCGCTGAGGCGGTCATCGGTTGGGCCGATGAGCTGTCGCGCACACTGAACCGCCGCCTGATGGTTCGCCTCGTCAAGGGCGCCTACTGGGATACGGAAATCAAGCGCGCGCAGGAGCGCGGGCTTGACGGTTATCCCGTCTTCACCCGCAAGGCGATGACGGATTTGAACTACATCGCCTGTGCGAAGAAGTTGCTGTCGTTGCACGAGCGGATCGTCCCACAGTTCGCGACCCACAATGCGCTAACCGTCGCCGAGATTGTCGAATGCGCGGGCGGCACCGAGGGCTACGAGTTCCAGCGCCTGCATGGCATGGGAGAGGCGCTCTATCACCGGCTGCTGGAGACTGAGCCCGCTGCCGCCTGCCGCGTGTACGCGCCGGTCGGAGGACACCGGAATCTGCTCGCCTATCTCGTGCGCCGCCTGCTCGAAAACGGCGCCAACTCGTCTTTTATTTCCGAGGCTGCCGATCCTGAGGTGCCGATCGAGCGCGTGCTCGAACGCCCGCAAGCGATCATCGGCCGTCCGGAAGCCGCGGCGCATCCGAAACTGCCGCTGCCGCGAGACCTGTACTGCCCGACGCGTCTGAACTCGCGCGGCGTCGAATTCGGCAACCGCGCGGCGCTGGACGGCCTGATCGGAGAAATTCAGGAGGGCGGCAGGGCGCCGCTCACCGCAAGGTCGATTGTCCAAGGGACAATGGTCGACGGCATTGCGCGTGAAGCGTCGAGCCCGATAGGCCACGACGCCGGTGCATGGTCCGTGATGGATGCGTCGGCGGACACGGCAAACAGGGCCGTTGACGCGGCGCTGGCAGGATTTCCCGCCTGGAGTTTGCGCGCTGCCACCGAACGCGCCGTTATCCTCGATCGCGCCGCAGAACTGCTCGAAGGTCGGCGCGGACGGTTCATTCATCTCCTGCAGCTCGAGGGCGGCAAGACGATCGACGATGCCGTCGCCGAGCTGCGTGAGGCGGTCGATTTTTGCCGCTACTACGCTGCCGAGGCGCGGCGACTGATCGCCGAACCGGCGGCGATGCCCGGCCCCACCGGGGAGAGCAATCGACTTGCGTTGCGCGGGCGCGGCGTGTTCGTCGCGATCTCGCCGTGGAATTTCCCGCTTGCGATCTTTCTCGGCCAGGTCACGGCGGCGTTGGCGGCCGGCAACGCGGTCGTGGCCAAGCCTGCCGAGCAGACGCCGGTGACCGGCCACGAAGTCGTGCGGCTTCTGCACGATGCCGGCGTGCCGACGGCCGTCCTGCAATTCGTGCCCGGTGACGGACAAATCGGCGCAGCGCTCGTCGCTCATCCTCGGATCGCGGGCGTCGTCTTCACCGGTTCGACCGAAGTGGCGCAAGCGATCAATCGCAGTCTTGCTGCGAAGGACGGGCCGATCGTTCCGTTGATTGCGGAAACCGGCGGCATCAACGCGATGATCGTCGATGCGACGGCCCTGCCCGAGCAGGTTTCGGACGACGTCGTGACCTCCGCCTTCCGTTCCACCGGCCAGCGTTGCTCCGCGCTTCGTCTCCTGTGTATCCAGGACGACGTAGCCGATGAAATGATTGCGATGATTGCCGGAGCCGCGCGCCAGCTGAAAATCGGCGATCCGCGCGACGTGTCGGTCCACGTCGGCCCCGTTATCGATGCGGAAGCCAGGCAAAAACTGTCCGGCTATATCGAGACAATGAAACGCGACGCGCGCGTGTTGTATTCCGGGGCCGAACTACAGGGAAATCTGCTCGCGCCCCAGATGTTCGAGATCGAGAGCGCGGCGATGCTGCGCGAGGAAATATTCGGCCCGGTCTTGCATGTCGTTCGCTACCGGGAAGACGAATTGGACAAGCTGCTCTCGCTCATTGACGGCAATGGGTATGGGCTGACCCTCGGCATTCATTCGCGCATCGAGGAAACGATCGAGCGCATCGTCGCACGACTGCCGGTCGGCAACGTCTATATCAACCGGAACATGATTGGCGCCGTGGTCGGCGTGCAGCCGTTCGGAGGCCGGGCGCTTTCGGGTACGGGCCCCAAAGCGGGCGGGCCGCACTACCTCCCGCGTTTCGCGACCGAGCAAACCCTCACCAACAACACGTCGGCTGCCGGCGGCAATGCCGCGCTGTTTGCGCTCGATGAGGGGTGACTGTTATGGCCCGCAACAATTGTGAAGTCCGGGCCTCGCCAATTCGGCCAATGCCGGCCGTTTGGTCTGGACGGATGCGTCCGATCCGGCTGACAATGGCGGGGGCAGAGGGTAGCGTATGAACGGTGAAGCGATCCTTGAGACCGAGGATCTGACCAAGGAGTTCGCGGGCTTCGTCGCCGTGAGCGGCGTTTCACTCCGCGTAGAGCGTGGCACCACGCATGCGTTGATCGGCCCGAACGGCGCCGGCAAGACCACCTGCTTCAACCTGTTGACCAAGTTCCTGTCGCCAACGCGCGGACGTATTCTGTTCAAGGGCGAGGACATCACGCCGCTCGCGCCCGCCGATATCGCGCGGCTCGGTCTCGTACGTTCGTTCCAGATTTCGGCGGTCTTCCCGCATCTGACCGTGCTGGAGAATGTGCGGATTGCGCTCCAGCGCAAGCGCGGCGGTTCGTTCGATTTCTGGCGCTCGAAGCGCGTGCTGGATGAGTTCAACGAGCGCGCGCTGAAGCTGGTAGGTGACGTTGGGTTGCGCGACTTCGCAGAATGGACGGCGGTCGAACTGCCTTACGGCCGCAAGCGTGCGCTCGAGCTCGCGACGACGATAGCGCTCGATCCGGAGATGCTGCTGCTCGACGAGCCGACGGCCGGGATGGGACACGAGGACATCGACCGCATCGCTGACCTGATCAAGTCGGTGGCCGCCGACCGCACGGTGCTCATGGTCGAGCACAATCTCAGCGTTGTCGCCAAGCTCTGTAACAAAATAACTGTGCTGACGCGCGGCCGCATCCTGGCCGAAGGCGATTACGAAACGATCTCGAACAATCCGGAAGTACGCGAGGCCTATATGGGTGTCGGTCATGCTTGATCGCGCTGCGCCGCTGCTGGCCGTCGAGAAGCTCGAGGCCTGGTACGGCGAGTCGCACATTTTGCATGGCGCCACCTTCGACGTGCGCGAAGGTGAGGTCGTTACGCTTCTGGGCCGCAACGGAGCGGGGAAGACTACGACGCTCAAGTCGGTGATGGGCATTGTCGGCAAGCGCAGCGGATCGGTGGCGTTCGGCGGGCAGGAATTGATCCGCATGTCGTCCAACGACATCGCAAGACTTGGCGTCGCCTTCTGCCCGGAGGAGCGCGGCATTTTCGCAAGTCTTGACGTTGAAGAAAATCTGCTGCTCCCGCCGGTCGTGCGCGCGGGCGGTCTGCCGCTCGACCGCATCTTCGATCTCTTTCCCAACCTCAAGGAGCGTCTTGGTTCGAGCCAGGGCACGAAGCTTTCGGGTGGCGAACAACAGATGCTCGCGATCGCGCGGATCCTGCGAACGGGAGCGCGGCTTCTGCTGCTCGATGAGCCCACCGAAGGGCTCGCTCCTGTCATTATTCAGCAGATTGGCAAGACCATCCGCGCCTTGAAAGAGCAGGGGTTCACAATCCTGCTCGTTGAACAGAATTTCCGGTTCGCTTCGACGGTGGCTGATCGATACTACGTCATGGAGCATGGCCGGATCATCGATCGGTTCGCCAACAGCGAACTGGATGCCAACCTCGACAAGCTGCACGACTATCTCGGAGTGTAACGACAACAACGCCGCCAACACTCCGACCACAAGGAGAAGGAGGAGTAAGGATGAAAAGATTGAGCACGATAGCGTTCGTGGCCGCGCTTGCTGCGGGCCCCGCTTACGCACAGTTCAGTGACGGCGTCGTCAAGATCGGCGTTATGAACGACATGGCCGGCACTTACGCGGATCTGGCCGGCCCCGGCTCCGTCATCGCCGCCCGCATGGCGGTCGAAGACTTCGGCGCCGAAAAGAAGGGCATGAAGGTCGAGATCGTCAGCGCTGACCACCAGAACAAGCCTGATGTCGGTTCGAACGTCGTGCGCACCTGGTTCGACGTGGACAAGGTGGACGTCGTGGTCGACGTTCCGACGTCCTCGGTTGCGCTGGCGGTCAACGAAATTGCTCGCGAGAAGAACAAGGTGTTCTTGATCTCCGGCGCGGCGTCTTCGGATCTCACGGGAGCGAAATGCTCGCCCAATAGCGTTCATTGGACCTATGACACCTGGTCGCTTGCCAACGGCACGGGCAATGCCATCGTGAAGACCGGCGGCGACACCTGGTTCTTCCTGACCGCGGACTACGCATTCGGCCACGCCCTCGAGCGCGATACGGCGGCGGTCGTTGAGAAGAACGGCGGTAAGGTCGTTGGCCGGGTGCGTCATCCGTTCCCCGCCACCGACTTCTCGTCCTTCTTGCTCCAGGCGCAGGCGTCTAAGGCCAAGATCATTGGCCTCGCCAATGCCGGCGCCGACACCACGAACGCCATCAAGCAGGCGGCGGAGTTCGGTGTCGTCGCGGGCGGCCAGAACCTCGCCGGTCTGCTTGTCTTCCTGACCGACGTTCACGGTCTCGGCCTCAAGACGGCGCAGGGACTGATCTTCACCGAAGCCTGGTACTGGGACATGAATGACGCCAATCGCGCCTTCGCCAAGAAGTTCGCGGCGGCGAACAAAGGCATTCATCCCAGCATGGTGCATGCCGGCGTCTATTCGTCGGTCATCCACTATCTGAAGGCGCTCGAAGCGCTGAAGAGCGACGCGGACGGCACCAAGGTCGTGGCCCAGATGAAAAAGATGCCGACGGACGACAAATTGTTCGGCAAGGGTTCGATCCGCCAGGACGGCCGCAAGCTTCACCCGATGTATCTCTTTGAGGTGAAGAAGCCGTCGGAGTCGAAATACCCTTGGGATTACTACAAGGTCCGTGCGACCATCCCGGCCGACCAGGCATTTCGCCCGATGAGCGAAGGCAAGTGCCCGCTGGTGAAAGGCTGAACAAGAGCCTCACCCTCGAGACGCGCGAACTACGTTCGCGCTCCTCAGGGTGAGGTCTACCTGGAGCATCGTCTTCATCCTGAACAGGCGGCGAAGCCGCCGTCTCGAAGGATGAGGACGATAGCCGCAAACATCGTGCTCGCATGTTCGAGTTGCTTGGAATTCCCCCGCAAGCCCTGTTCGGCCAGCTCCTGCTCGGCCTGATCAACGGGTCGTTCTACGCGTTGTTGAGTCTCGGGCTCGCCGTCATCTTCGGCATGCTCAACATCATCAACTTTGCGCACGGCGCCCAATACATGATGGGCGCCTTCACGGCGTTTTTTCTCCTGCAGTTTGGTATCGGCTACTGGCCGGCGCTGATTATCGCGCCGATTATTGTCGGTATCACGGGTATCGTGATCGAGCGGCTGTTCTTGCAACGGCTCTATCAACTCGACCATCTCTATGGATTATTGCTCACCTTCGGCCTCGCGCTCATTATTCAGGGATTGTTCCGGCACCAGTACGGTTCGTCCGGTCTGCCTTATTCCATGCCGGCTCAGCTCTCAGGCGGGCACAATCTCGGATTCATGTTCCTGCCGAACTATCGCGGCTGGGTGGTGGTGCTCTCGCTCATTGTCTGTTTTGGCACCTGGTTCGTGATCGAAAAAACAAAGCTCGGCGCCTATCTGCGTGCGGCGACCGAGAACCCGACGCTGGTGCGTGCCTTTGGCATCAACGTGCCGCGCATGATCACGCTCACTTATGGCTTCGGCGTCGGCCTCGCGGCGCTCGCGGGCGTCATGGCGGCGCCGATCTACGCTGTGAACCCGCTGATGGGCGCCGACCTCATTATCGTTGTCTTCGCAGTGGTCGTGATCGGCGGCATGGGCTCGATCATGGGCGCGATCGTCACCGGCTTCGGCCTCGGCGTGATCGAAGGTCTGACCAAGGTGTTCTTTCCCGAAGCGTCGAACACTGTGATCTTCGTCATCATGGCGATCGTTCTGCTGCTGCGACCGGCCGGCCTGTTCGGAAGGGCGAACTGATGGCCCAGATCACCGAACAGGCGGACATCCGTCCGTTGAACGGCTTCGGCCTTTGGAGCGAGCAGATCGCTTTCATGGCTCTGGTCGCATTTCTGATCGTCGCACCGACCTTCATCTACCCGGTGCTCCTGATGAAGGCGCTGTGCTTCGCGTTGTTCGCTTGCGCCTTCAATCTGTTGATCGGCTATGTCGGGCTGCTGTCGTTCGGTCACGCGTTGTTCTTCGGCTGGTCGGCTTATGCATGCGCGCACGCTGCCAAGGTCTGGGGCTTTCCGCCGGAGCTCGCGATCCTCACCGGTACGGCGACGGCCGCCGTGCTCGGGCTCGTAGCCGGCAGCATCGCCATCCGGCGGCAGGGCATTTATTTCGCGATGATCACGCTCGCACTCGCGCAGATGATGTTCTTCTTCGCGTTGCAGGCGCCGTTCACCGGCGGCGAGGACGGCATTCAGGCCGTGCCGCGTGGCGTGTTGTTCGGCCTGTTCGACCTGTCCGATCAAATGACGATCTACGTCTTCGTCGTCGTGCTCTTTCTCGCCTGTTTTCTGCTGATCTACCGCATTATTTACTCGCCGTTCGGCGAGGTACTGAAGGCGATCCGGGAGAACGAGCAGCGCGCGATCTCGCTCGGTTACAAGACCGATCGCTACAAGCTCATGGCCTTCGTGCTGTCGGCTACACTTGCAGGCGTTGCCGGCTCGACCAAGGCGCTTGTCTTCCAACTCGCATCGCTGACCGACGTTCACTGGACGATGTCGGGCGAGGTCGTGCTGATGACGTTGCTGGGAGGTCTCGGCACGGTCTTCGGTCCGGCGGTGGGCGCCTTCATCATCGTGGCGATGCAGAACTACCTGGCCGGGTTCGGCCAGTGGGTGACCATCATCCAGGGTGCGATCTTCGTCGTTTGCGTTCTCCTCTTCCGGCGCGGGATCGTGGGCGTCATTGCCCACGCGTTGCGCATCCGCCTTTAAGGACGGCCTCGCGGAATAAACGTAGAAGGGATAGGTTTCTCCACCTGTCAGGCGGCCGGCGCCGCCAAGAACAAAGCGGGAGGGGTCGATGAAGCTCTATATGCACCCGGTCTCAATGACGAGCCGTCCGGTTCGTCTGTTCATTGCCGAGAATGGCATCGACGTGGAAGAGGTCGTCGTCGATCTGATGAAGGGCGAGCACGTGCAGCCCGCCTTCACGGCGATCAATCCGAGCCAACTCGTCCCCGTGCTTGAAGACGGCGATCTGCGGCTGACTGAGAGCGCGACGATCCTGAAATATCTGGCCGACAAGATCGGCTCGCCGGCCTATCCGAAGGATTTGAAGAAGCGCGCCAAGGTCAACGAAGTGATGGATTGGCTCAACACGCAATTCTATCGCGACTGGGCTTACAACCTTTGCTACCCGCAGATATTCCCGCACCACAAGCGCCGCAGTGACGAGGCCCATTCCGGTGCGATCGAATGGGGCAAGAAGAATTCGCAGAAGTGGCTGCAAATTCTGAACGACCACTGGATCGGACCGAAGAACAATTATCTGACCGGGAACGAGATCACCGTCGCGGACTATTTCGGTTCCGGCCTGGTCACTCTCGGCGAAGTGCTGCACCTGGATTTCAGCAAGTATCCGAACGTCGCCCGTTGGCTCGGCAACATGAAGAAGCTGCCGCACTGGAACGAGATCAATGAAGTCTTCCACGGCCTGGTGGCCTCGACCAAGGGGCAGGATTTCCAGCGGGTCTGATCCCGGATCGTCGCAAATGTAGGCGTGGCCCCGTAGGCCGCGCCTTTTTCGTGTGGGATGCCGCCCCGCGGCGGAGGACCGTTTACCGCAGTCAAAAGGATTGTTGCCAAGCACTGGCAATCTGGCGATCATTTTTGCGGGACGGCGCCAACCGTCCATAGCGTGCAGCGACCAACGACAAGAATAGTCCGGGGAGACGCCATGAACGTTCAGCCGAGTAGTATCGAGCGCGTCAGCGATTTTCACGCGGAGGAAGTACCCGTGCTGATCGCGGGCGGCGGGCTGATTGGCCTGTCGCTCTCCATGTTTCTTGCCCAGCACGGCATTCCGTCGCTTGCGATCGAGAAGCTGCGCGGAGGCTCGCCGCTGCCGCGCGCGGCGATGTTCCACCAGCGCACCATTGAGATGTACCGCAGCGCCGGCATCGAGCCGGACATCATCGAGCAGTCGAACCGGGAATTCATTCCGGAGGGCGCGCTCGTGATGATGGATACGATCAACGGCAAGATCATTGCGAATCTGATCCCGGTGCTGAACGCCGGCGTCGAGCAGATCAGCCCGAGCCGCCGCCTGTTCATTTCGCAGCCCGGCCTTGAGCCGATCCTGCGCAAGCGTGCGCGCGAAGTCGGGGCGAAATTGCTCGAGGGCTACGAGGTCGCACGCTTCGAGCAGGATGCCGACGGCGTGACCGCATACGCGCGCGAGGTCGATACGGGTAAGGAGCGCCCACTGCGTGGCAAATATCTCGTCGGTGCCGACGGCGCACACAGCAAGGTGCGCGAGCAGCTCGGCATCGAGTTCGACGGCCGCGGCGTGTTCTCGAACAGCATCACGATCTACTTCACCGCGGATCTATCGCCGTGGATCGGCGGCAAGCCGCTCAGCGTCATCTATGTGAAGAACGACAAGCTATCCGGCTTCTTTCGCATGGACCGCGCGAGCAAGGTCGGCTTCTTCGTGGTGAACACGATCGGCGATCCGACGCGCGACCCGGAAGCCGCGGCCAACGCCGCCGCCGACATCAGCGAGAAGCGGCTGATCGAACTGTTGCGCATCGGCATCGGCGATCCTGCGATTCCTGTGAAGATCGACGGCGTTGCGCGCTGGCGCGCGACGTCCGACATCGCCCGTCGCTACCAGCAGGACCGCGTATTCCTCGCCGGCGACGCCGCGCACCTGATGCCGCCGACCGGGGGCTTCGGCGGCAACACCGGCATTCATGACGCACACAATCTCGCGTGGAAGCTCGCCTTTGTGTTGAAAGGGATCGCGGAGCCGGGTCTTCTCAGGACATATGAGGCTGAGCGCCGGCCCGCCGGCAAGTTCACGGTCGAGCAGGCCTACTCGCGCTACGTCACGCGCACCACGCCTTATCTCGGCGCCAAGGACTATCAACCGGTCGCGGACGATTTCAATATCGAGACCGGCTATCTCTATCATTCGGACGCCGTACTCGGCGACGATGGGGTCGCGAAGGACCACGACGATCCGCGGAAGACGCAGGGGCTGCCCGGCTCGCGCGCTCCGCATCTGTGGCTGGAGCATCGGGTCTCGACGATCGATCTGTTCGATCAGGCCTTCGTGCTGCTGGCCGCTCAGGATGGTGGCCCGTGGTGCGAGGCCGCTCGCAAGGTCGCGAAGAAGTTCGAAGGACTGCCGCTCAAGGTTTATCGCGTCGGATCGCTTGAACTGCGCGACCCGAACGGCCGCTTCACCATCGACTATGGGATTTCGAACTCCGGTGCGGTGCTTGTGCGCCCCGACGCCTTCGTGGCCTGGCGGGCGAAGTCGCTCGACCGCAATCCTGAGATCGCGCTCACCGAGGCGTTCGAGCAGATCCTGAAGCAGAAACCGGCAAGCCCGCGGCGCGAGGAGCCGGCCACGGTGCGGGCCGCGAATCCGACAATGCCTGCCGCCTCCGGTGCCAGTATTGCCCCGGCGCGGCCGGCACCTGCCGTAAAGCCGATGGCGCAATATGCGACGGGGGGATTTCACAACCCATTCGCACGGCCGATGCCGTCATTCGAGGGTGTGAAGCTCTATATGCACCCGGTATCGATGACGAGTCGTCCGATCCGTCTCTTCATCGCGGAGAGCGGCATCAAGCTCGACGAGCAACTGGTCGACGTGATGAAGGGCGAGCATCTCGATCCGGGCTACGCCAGGAAAAATCCGACGCAACTGGTGCCGTTGCTGGAGGATGGCGATTTCCGTCTGACCGAAAGCTCGGCGATCCTGAAATATCTCGCCGACAAGATCGGCTCGCCCGCCTATCCGAGCGATCCAAAGCGGCGTGCCAGGATTGACGAGATGATGGACTGGCTCAATACGCAG
>JAICQA010000421.1 GCA_025929595.1 Xanthobacteraceae bacterium | reverse complement strand
GCCGGCGATCGAACGTGTCATTCCCCTGGTCGGCCACCTGCCGGCGTCTATCCGCGAGGCGCTGGCGAGGCGCTTGCGCGAGCTCGCCGGACTTGCGCTGATTGCACTGCCCGGCGTGGCGGCGGCGGCGCTGATGACCTGGTCGGTGCAGGATCCAAGCCTCAGCCATGCGACCTCGCGCCCGATCCGCAACATTCTCGGCTATCCCGGTGCGATTGGCGCCGATCTGCTGATGCAGATCATCGGCCTCGGCGTCATCATGCTGATCCTCCCGGTCGCGGTATGGGGCTGGCGCATGCTGACCCATCGCACCTTCGACCGCGAAGCGCTGCGGATCGCCTGCTGGATTCTCTGCACGGTGCTATCGGCGGGTTTTGCGAGCTGCTGGCCTCATGGCGGGGCATGGCCGCTGCCGACCGGGCTCGGCGGCGTTGTCGGCGATGCGCTGGTGCGCGGGCCTGCCGTCGTGTTCGGACCGCCCGGCATCGTCTATCGCCTCGTCCTCGGGATCATCCTGTTCGCAGGTGTGATTGCGACCTTCCTGTTCGCGAGCGGCATGGGCTCGCGCCCGCGGGACGCGGAACTGACGCCGATCGAGGATGACGATGCGCCGTTCGTGGAAGAGGACGATCGCGGTTCGGTCTCGCTGGGATGGGCTTTTCATGCCGTCATGAGCGCCAAGGCGCGACTCGGGTGGCTGTTTTCGCTGGCCTATCGTTCGCTGGTGGCAAGCGCGCCGCAGGCCCGCACGGCCTCGTTCGAGCGCCAGGAGCCGACCCTCGGCGACCGCGCCGCGCCGTCATTGGCGCCGCAGGCCGAAGAGGATTTCGTCGACGAGGAAGAAGACGAGGACGAAGAGGAAGACGTTCCCGCCGCGCGCGCCCCCCGCAAGAAGGCCGCGCCGCGTACGCCCCAGCGCAAGGCTTCCGACAAGTTCGAGCTGCCCGCGGTCTCGGTGCTGACGGCGCCGAAAGCCTCGGACCGGCAGCCGCTAAGCAAGGCCGAACTCGAAGCAAATTCGCGCGCGCTGGAAAGCGTGCTCGGCGATTTCGGCGTTCGCGGCGAAATCGTCAAGGCGCATCCCGGCCCCGTGGTGACGCTGTACGAACTCGAACCCGCGCCCGGCATCAAATCCTCGCGCGTCATCGGACTCGCCGACGACATCGCCCGCTCGATGAGCGCACTGTCGGCGCGCGTTGCCGTCGTGCCCGGGCGCAACGCCATCGGCATCGAACTGCCGAACGCGCATCGCGAAAAGGTCTATCTGCGCGAATTGCTGACGGCCAAGGACGAATCGGTCGCCAAGCTGCCGCTCTGTCTCGGCAAGAACATCGGCGGCGAGTCCATCATCATCGATCTGGCGCGGACGCCGCATATGCTGATCGCCGGCACCACCGGCTCCGGCAAATCCGTCGCGATCAACACCATGATCCTCAGCCTGGTCTATCGGCTGCGGCCGGATCAGTGCCGCCTGATCATGGTCGATCCGAAGATGCTCGAACTGTCGGTCTACGATGGCATTCCGCATCTGCTGACGCCTGTCGTGACCGATCCGAAGAAGGCCGTGGTCGCGCTGAAGTGGGCGGTGCGCGAGATGGAAGAGCGCTACAAGAAGATGTCCAAGCTCGGCGTCCGCAACATCGACGGCTACAATCAGCGCCTGCTCGAAGCCAAGACCAAGGGCGAAGAACTCAGCCGCACCGTGCATACCGGCTTCGACAAGGAAACCGGCAAGGCGATCTATGAGGAAGAGAAGCTCGACCTCGATGCCTTGCCCTATATCGTCATCATCGTCGACGAAATGGCCGACCTGATGATGGTCGCCGGCAAGGATATCGAAGGCGCGGTGCAGCGCCTGGCGCAGATGGCGCGCGCCGCGGGTCTGCACGTGATCCTGGCGACGCAACGGCCGTCGGTCGACGTCATCACCGGCACCATCAAGGCGAACTTCCCGACCCGCGTCTCCTTCCACGTCACCACCAAGATCGACAGCCGCACCATCCTCGGCGAGACCGGCGCCGAGCAGCTGCTCGGCCAGGGCGACATGC
>JAICQA010000060.1 GCA_025929595.1 Xanthobacteraceae bacterium | reverse complement strand
TCTTCATCAATGTCACGATCGAGGAAAAGCACCCGCTCGTCGGCACCCACAAGCTGATGCTCATGTTCGGCGCCAAGGACACCGAGCTCAAGCAGTGGACGATCACCGATCCGCAGGGCTACGACACGACCATCGCGATCTTCAATGTAGACGCCAAGAAGCGTCCCGACCCGTCTCTGTTCAAGATCGATTACACGTTGCGGCGGGACTGAAGGCGCACTAAGTCTTCCGTCCGTATGAAGCTTTCCGTCGCTACCTGGAACATAAACTCCGTCCGCCTTCGCCTGCCCATCGTGCGCTACTTGCTGAAGAAGCACGCGCCCGATGTGCTGTGTCTGCAGGAGACGAAGTGCACTGACGAACAATTTCCGTACAAGGCTTTTCGTCGCCTAGGCTACGAGCACATCGCCGTGCACGGCCAGAAGGGCTATCACGGCGTCGCCATCGTCTCGAAACATCCTTTCGATAAGACCGGCCGCGACAGCTTCTGCAGCAAGCAGGATGCGCGGCATGTCTCCGTCACGCTCGACGGCGACGCAGGGCTGGCGACGCCGCTCACGATCCACAATTTCTATATTCCCGCCGGCGGCGACGAACCCGACCCAACGGTCAATCCGAAATTCGCGCACAAGCTCGATTTCCTCGACGAGCTGAAAACCTATGCGGGCTGCCGAGATTCCGCTGGCGGCGCGCGCTCGATCCTTGTCGGAGACCTCAATGTGGCGCCCTTGGAGCACGACGTCTGGAGCCACAGACAGATGCTGCGCGTCGTCAGCCACACGCCGGTCGAGGTCGAGAAATTCACCGCCATGCAGCAGGCCGGCGGCTGGATCGACGTGATGCGCGGCTTTATTCCCGACTCAGAGAAGCTCTACACCTGGTGGAGCTATCGCGCGCAGGACTGGGCGGCGTCGGATCGCGGGCGGCGGCTTGATCACGTCTGGACGAGCCCTGCGCTCAAGGGCGCCGCAAGCGAGATGAAAGTGCTGCGCGGCGCGCGCGCATGGCAGCGCCCGTCGGACCACGTGCCGATCGTGACGACCTTCGAAGTCTAGTTTTCGGGCTGCTGTTCTTCTTCGCGCGCCGGATCGGTGAACAGCGGCATCACCACGTCGAGATCGTCGAGCGTCGCCTTGAGCCTGTGCTGCATCATGTCGCGCAGCGACACGGCCGCCCCGGGCTCGCCCTCCAGCGTGCGCAGGAAGACGCTGCGCGGAATTTTCAGCAGCGTCGTCGGCTCGAGCGCCGTTCCGGTCGCGGGCCGCATCGTGTTCACGATCATCGCCGTCTCGCCGATCAGCGTGCCGGCGCGCGCGACCGTGCTGCCGCTGCGGCCTTCGGCGACGCTCTTCAGTTCGACCGAGCCGCGCACGACGATGTAGCCCCCGTCCGCCGGCTCGCCCTCTTCAAAGAGCTGCTCGCCGCCGTGCAGATCCATCGACTGCGCGCTGATCGCAAGAATGCGCATGGCCTCCCGGCCGAGGACCCGGAAGGTGGCAATGCGGCTCAGGAAGATGATGTCGTCGTCGAGCGCCATTACGGCACGAGCTTATAGCCGCCGGCTTCCGTCACCAAGAGCGCGGCGTTCGCGGGGTCCTGCTCGATCTTTTGCCGCAGGCGATAAATGTGGGTCTCGAGCGTGTGGGTCGTAACGCCGGAATTATAGCCCCACACTTCCTGCAACAGGATTTCGCGCGACACCGGCCGCTGCCCGGCACGATAGAGATAGCGCAGGATCGCGGTCTCCTTGTCGGTCAGGCGAATCTTCGAGCCCTTTTCGTTGACCAGGAGCTTCGCGCCCGGGCGGAAGCTGTAGGGCCCGATCGGGAAAATCGCGTCCTCGCTCGCCTCGTGGCTGCGCAATTGCGCGCGGATGCGCGCGAGCAGCACCGCGAAGCGGAAGGGCTTCGGCACATAATCGTTCGCGCCGGCCTCGAGCCCGAGAATCGTATCGGAGTCCGTGTCGTGGCCGGTCAGCATGATGACCGGCGCCTTGAACCCGTTCTTGCGCAACACGCGCACCGCGTCGCGCCCGTCCATGTCGGGAAGCCCCACATCCATCAGCACGAGGTCGACATGCCCGGACTTCGCTTCTTCGAGCGCGGCTTGCGCCGACTCGACCGCATTGGTCTCGAATTCCTGATGCAGCGCGAGCTGCTCCACGAGCGCGTCGCGCAGTTCGGCGTCGTCATCGACCAGAAGGATTTTGCGAGCGTTGGCCATTGCAACCTCAGTAAGGACGGACGAGTCTATAACAGACTGCGGGACGGCTCCGATGCAGGGGGCCGGGCCTTAAACCACGGGGAAAACGCCTACAAGTGCGTGCAACAATTCCTATCCGAAATGTGAAGCGAAAGCGGCGATTGCAAGGCCCCGCGCCCATTTATGTTACGGCCAAACCGGGCATTCGGACGCAAGGCATCCTGCGCTTCCGCGGGCGCGCCATTCCGGTGGCGCTCGGCCGTGGCGGCATTCTCGCCAACAAATTCGAGGGCGACGGCGCGACGCCGCGCGGGCGCTTCCGGCTGCTGCGGCTTTGGTGGCGCGCCGACCGCTCGCCGAGGCCGCGGACACGCCTGCCCGTGCGGCCCATCCGGCCGGATGACGGCTGGTGCGAAGACCCGCACGACCGCCGCTACAATCAGCCGATCCGCCTGATGGAAGGCGCGCCGGGTGACCGTCTCAGGCGCGACGACAATCTCTACGACTTCATCGTCGAGATCGATCACAACACGCGCCCGCGCGTCAGGAACCGCGGCAGCGCCGTATTCATTCATATCGCGCGCCCGGATTACGCACCAACGGCGGGATGTGTCGCACTTCGCGCGAACGACCTGAAGCGGCTGCTTGCCGTGCTCGGGCGCGGATTCCGGATCGAGATCGGCTAGAGGCGCATCCGCTGTCATTGCGAGCCAACGGGTCCGCGCTTCGCGCGGCCCGATGACAGGCTCCGCGAAGCAATCCCGCCGAGGAATCTGGATTGCTTCGGCGCTGCGCGCCTCGCAATGACAGTTTCTAGTGCCGCTCCCCGAAGATCGCGCTCCCCACCCGCACATGCGTCGCGCCGAACGCGATCGCATTGGCGAAGTCGGCGCTCATGCCCATCGATAGCAGCGCGAGCCCGTTGCGCCTGGCGATCTTTGCGGTGAGCGCGAAATGCGGCGCCGGCGCCTCCTCGAGCGGCGGAATGCACATGAGACCTTCAACCGTAAGGCCGCAGTCGTCCTTGCAGCGGCGCAGGAATTCGTCGGCTTCGCCGGGCGCGATGCCCGCCTTCTGCGGCTCCTCGCCGGTGTTCACCTGCACGAACAGACGCGGCAGCTTTCCGCCGGATTTCGCGCCCTCCTTCGCAAGCGCGGCGGCGAGCGAGATTCGGTCGAGCGTCTGGATCACATCGAACAGCTCGATCGCGTCTTTGACCTTGTTGGTCTGCAGCGGCCCGATCAGATGCAATTCAATGCCGGGAAATTCCCCCCTTAACGCGGGCCATTTCGCCCTGGCCTCCTGGACGCGGTTCTCGCCGAAGACCCGCTGACCGGCGGCGAGCACGGGCCGCACGACATCGGCGCCGAACGTCTTGGCAACCGCCACGAGCGTCACGCTGTCACTGCCGCGACCCGACGCACGGCAGGCGTCGGCGATCTGCGTGCGGACCGCCGCCAGCCGTTCCACCCTGTCGTCTCGCTCTGCCACTGCCGGTTCCTCGGCGCCGCAAACCGTTGACCCGTGGGGCTTTTTATAGTCCTAGTCAACGCCGCCCGTTCACCGCCCGTTTGAATCGATGAAAAGCGAACGCTACAACGCCCGCGACGCCGAGCCGCGCTGGCAGCGCATCTGGGAAGAGCGCGAGATCTTCAAGACCTCGAACGACGACCCGCGCTCGAAATATTACGTGCTCGAGATGTTCCCCTACCCGTCGGGGCGCATCCACATGGGCCATGTGCGCAACTACACGATGGGCGACGTGGTCGCGCGCTACATGCGCGCGCGCGGACACAATGTGCTGCACCCCATGGGCTGGGACGCCTTCGGCATGCCGGCCGAGAACGCGGCGATGCAGAACAAGGTCCACCCGAAAAAATGGACCTACGAAAACATCGACACGATGAAGAAGCAGCTCAAGTCGATGGGCCTCTCGCTCGACTGGAGCCGCGAAGTCGCCACCTGCGACCCGAGCTACTACCGCCACCAGCAGAAGATGTTTCTCGATTTCTGGAGGGCGGGACTCGTCGAGCGCAAGACGTCAAAAGTGAACTGGGACCCGGTCGATCAGACCGTGCTCGCGAACGAGCAGGTGATCGACGGCCGCGGCTGGCGCTCGGGCGCCGAAGTCGAGCAGCGCGAGCTGACGCAGTGGTTCTTCAAGATCACGAAATATTCGGAAGACCTGCTCACCGCGCTCGACACGCTCGATCGCTGGCCGGAAAAAGTCCGGCTGATGCAGAAGAACTGGATCGGCCGTTCGGAAGGTTTGCTCTGTCGTTTCATGCTCGCAAGGCCCGCAGGCGAGCACGGCGAAGTGGAGGTCTTCACGACGCGCCACGATACGTTATTCGGCGCATCTTTCGTTGCGATCTCGCCCGACCATCCGCTCGCGAAATCTATCGCGGCCAACAATCCGAAAGCGGCCGCCTTTATCGAGGAATGCAAGCGCATCGGCACCGCGCAGGAAGCGATCGAAAAGGCCGAGAAGCTCGGCTTCGACACCGGCCTGCGCGCCAGGCACCCGTTCGACGGCCAGTGGGAGCTGCCGGTCTACATCGCGAATTTTGTGCTGATGGACTACGGGACCGGCGCGATCTTCGGCTGTCCCGCGCATGACCAGCGCGACCTCGACTTCGCGCGCAAATACGGCCTGCCGGTTCTGCCCGTTGTCTTGCCGGAAGGGGTCGATCCGAAAACGTTCGAGGTCGGCAACGAGGCCTATATCGAGGACGGCAGGCTCGTGAATTCGCGCTTCCTCGACGGCATGACCGTCGAGCAGGCGAAGGAAGAAGTCGCGCGCAGGCTTGAGAAAGAGACGCGCGGCAATCGTCCGGTCGCGCAGCGCCAGGTGCAATTCCGCCTGCGCGACTGGGGCATTTCACGCCAGCGCTACTGGGGCTGCCCGATCCCGGTCATCCATTGCGTCGAGCACGGTCCCGTGCCGGTGCCGGCGAAGGACCTGCCGGTCGAGTTGCCCGACGACATCGAGTTCGACCGCCCCGGCAATCCGCTCGACCGCCACCCGACATGGAAGCATGTCCCCTGCCCGGTTTGCGGCAAGCTTGCGCGGCGGGAGACCGACACCATGGACACTTTCGTGGATTCGTCCTGGTACTTCCTGCGCTTCACCGACCCGTGGATCGAGACTGCGCCGACCGACGCCAGGGCCGCCAACTACTGGATGCCGGTCGACCAATATATTGGCGGCGTCGAGCACGCGATTTTGCATCTGCTCTATTCGCGCTTCTTCACGCGCGCGATGAAGGCCACCGGCCACGCCGATATCGACGAGCCGTTCAAGGGCCTGTTCACGCAGGGCATGGTCGTCCACGAGACCTACGAGAAGAAGGACGGCAGCTTCGTGCAGCCCGCCGACGTCCGCATCGAAAGCGAGGGCGACAAGCGCCGCGCCTTCCTGCTCGAGGACGGCGAGGAAGTTGCCATCGGCCCCATTGAAAAGATGTCGAAATCGAAGCGGAATACCGTCGATCCCGACGACATACTTTCGTCCTACGGGGCCGATACCGCTCGCTGGTTCATGTTGTCGGACAGTCCCCCGGAGCGCGATGTGATCTGGAGCGAGGAAGGCGTGCAGGGCGCACACCGTTTCGTGCAGCGCCTCTATCGCCTCGCGGGAGAGCTGGCCGAGTTGGCGGCACCCGTCGGCACGCCTGTTCCGGCGGCGCCGGGCGCGGCCGCGCTCGCCGTCCGCAAGAGCGCGCACGGCGCACTTGCACGAGTGAGCGAAGACATCGAGCGGCTTCGCTTCAACCGCAGCGTCGCGCAGATTTACGAGTTGGCCAATTCGCGCGGCACGGCGATCGCCGGGGCGCGCGCGGCGAAGTCCGTTGCCGCCGATCTCGCAGCCGCCTTCCGCGAGGCGGGCAACATTCTCGTTCGCTTGGTCGAGCCGATGATGCCGCATCTCGCCGAGGAGTGCTGGGCTGCCCTCGGCCACAAGCGCTTGGTCGCAGAAGAGCCATGGCCGAAGCTCGAGCAGGCTCTTCTGGTCGAGGAATCAATCACGCTGCCGGTGCAGGTGAATGGCAAGAAACGCGCCGACGTGACGGTCGCGCGCGACGCCGGTTCGGCGGAAGTCGAGGCGGCGGTGTTGGCGTTGGAGCCCGTGCAACGGGCCCTTGAGGGCCGTGCGCCGAAGCGTATCATCGTGGTGCCGCAGAGGATCGTGAATGTCGTCGGTTGAGCGAAAAAGCGGAAACTCGCGCGGACTGTTGCTCACGGCGGCATTGCTGGCGGCGACTCTCGCCGGCTGCCAGTTCCAGCCGATGTATGCCGAGACGCCGTTGCAAGGCAGCGGCCCTTCGCTCAATCAGGCGCTGCGCGACGTCGACGTGGCTTTTATCGGCGGCCGCATCGGCAACGAGCTGCGCAATGACCTGATCTATGAACTGACCGGCGGTCAGGGCAACCGCGAAGGCGCACCCTACCGGCTGACATTGGTCGCGAACGTCAGCGCGTTCAGTCCGGTGATCGATCCGCAGTCCGGCCGTTCGGCCGCGCAGATGATCGCCTTCGATATCACCTACAAGCTGCATGACGTGGTGCAGGACAGGATCGTGCTGACCGAAACGGCCATCGCGCGGGTTTCGATCGATACGGCGGGCCAGTTGTTCGCCAACATGCGCGCCAAGCGCGACGCCGAGAACCGTGCCGCCAAGGTCGCTGCCGATCAGATTCGCGCGCGTCTCGCATCGTATTTCCTCACGCGCACCTGACGCATCGTGGCCGCGATAGCCGTCAGAGACGTCGACGCGTACGTCGCCCGGCCGAACCCGCGTCATACCGTCATTCTTGTTTACGGGCCCGACCTCGGTCTCGTCCGCGAGCGCGCACGCGTGCTCCTGAAGGCCGGCGGCGCCGACCCGTCCGACCCGTTTTCAACCGTGACCCTTGAGGGCGATCAGCTCGCCTCCGATCCCGGACGTCTCGCCGACGAGGCGCGCGCGATCGGCCTGTTCGGCGGCAGACGTATTGTGCATGTGCGCGCCGGCGGCCGTTCCTTCGTGGAAGCGCTCGAAGGCATTCTTGCCGACCCGCCGCAGGACGCCTTGATCGTGATCGAGGCCGGCGACCTCAGGAAGGGCGCACCGCTTCGAAAGATGGTTGAGGCGGCCAACAGCGCCGCGGCGCTCCCCTGCTACGAGGACGACGAGCGCGCGATCGCAGCGCTGATCGATTCGACCTTGCGCGCGGCCGGACTTGAGATCGAGCGCGACGCGCGCGACGTGCTGGCGAGCCTGCTCGGCTCCGACCGCATGGCCTCGCGCGCCGAGCTCGACAAGCTCATGCTCTATGCCGGCGGCAAGAAGCGAATTGAATATGACGACGTGATCGCCGCCATCGCCGACAGTTCGGGTCTTGCGATTGACGACGTGGTCGACGCGGCGGCGGCGGGCGATGCCGACGAGGCGCTGGTGTCGTTCGCGAAAACACGTGCGGCAGGAAGTCCCGCCAGCGTCGTGCTCGGCGCCGCGATCCGGCACGTGGCAACGCTGCACCGCCTGAGCCTGCGTGTGGAGCGCGGCGACCGCGCCGCTTCGCTCGTACGCGAGCCGCAGCAGCGTATCCATTTTCGCCGGCAGTCGTCGTTCGAGCGCGCGCTGACCCGCTTCGGCTCGGGCGAGCTGGAGCGAACGCTCACCGCGCTCGGCACGGCCCTTCTCGCCTCGCGCCGTTCGGCCGAGCTCGCCGACCCCATCGCCGAGCGCGAGATTCTGGCGCTCGCCAAAGGCGCGCGAAGAAGGCGCTGATTCCGTCATTCCGGGACGCCGCGAAGCGGCGGGCCCGGAATCCAAGCGGCCGCGACACCGTTCGCTGACTCACCTTGGATTCCGGGCTCGCGGCCTTCGGCCGCGCCCCGGAATGACGCCGGTAAGCTAGGTCAGGTTCAGTGCCTCACCCCAAGCTTCCGGCACACCGCATCGAGCTGCTCGAGCGTCCGGTAGCGGATGCGCAAATCCCCGCCCGACGCGCGGTGATTGATTTCCACCTGTAGCCCGAGAATGTCCGAGAGCTTGCGTTCGAGCGCGCGCACGTCGGCACTTTTTGCACCGCGCGGGCGGCGTTTCGCGGTCTTGCCTTTCGCCTCCGCCTGCGCGCCGGCGAGCGCCTCGACGTCGCGCACGTTCAGTCCCTTCTCGATGATCTGCCGCGCGAGCGCTTCCGGGTTGTCGCTCGCGAGCAGCGCGCGCGCGTGCCCCGCCGTGAGCTTCCCCTCAGCGAGATAGCGTTTCACGCTCTCGGGCAGCTTCATCAGCCGCAGCGTGTTGGCGATATGGCTGCGGCTCTTGCCGACAATCTTCGCAAGGTCGGCCTGCGCGTAGCTGAACTGCTCGATCAGCGAGTCGTAACCCATCGCCTCTTCGAGCGGATTGAGGTCCGCCCGCTGCACGTTCTCGATGATGGCGATCTCGAGCGCTTCCTTGTCGCCGATCTCGAGCAGCAGCACCGGCACGTCGTGCAGCCCTGCCCGCTGCGCCGCGCGCCACCGCCGCTCGCCGGCGATGATCTCGTAAGCGTCTGGCGCCCCCGACACGGCGCGCACGAGAATTGGTTGCAGGATTCCCTTGGCGCGGATCGACGTCGAAAGCTCGTCGAGCTCCATGTCATTGAAGTGCCGGCGCGGGTTGCGCGGGTTCGGCCTGAGAAACTCGACCGGCACGCGGCGCTGGCCGCGCGCGCGTTCGATCGCCGCGTTTTCATCGCCGGCATCGCCGATGAGTGCCGCGAGGCCTCTGCCCAGCCGTGATCGGGGCGCTTCTTCCGCCATGGTCAAATTTCAACTCCGTTCACTGGTTGGGTGGTCGTCCGGTCGCCGCAGTTTGCAGTCATGCCGCCGCCAGCGAGCGCTCGCGTTGCACGATCTCCGAAGCGAGTTTCAGATACGCCTGGCTGCCGACGCACTTGAAGTCGTAGAGCAGCACGGGCTTGCCGTAGGACGGCGCCTCCGACACGCGCACATTGCGCGGGATCACCGTCTCATAAACCTTCTCGCCCATGAACTGCCGCACGTCGGCGACAACCTGATCCGACAAATTATTCCGCGCGTCATACATCGTCAGCACGACGCCGTGGATGGAGAGGTCGGGATTGAGGCTGCGCTTCACTTCCTCGACGGTCTTGAGCAGTTGGGACAATCCTTCGAGTGCGAAGAATTCGCATTGCAGCGGCACGAGAATCGCGTCCGCCGCCGCCATCGCATTGACGGTCAGCAAGTTGAGGGAAGGCGGACAATCGACCAGCGCGTAGCTGTATCCGCCATTGGAAATCTTTCCGTCGGCGTCGCGCGTCGGCCGCTCGAGCGTCGCGATCGCGTTGCGCAGGCGAAACGCGCGGTCGCTCGCGGTCGAAATTTCGAGATCGAACCCCGAGAGATCGACGGTCGACGGCGCGATGTGCAGGTGAGGGACCGCCGTCTCGCGAATGGTCTGGGCGAGGGGCATCGCGCCGACCAGCGCGTCGTAGGTCGAAATCCTGCGGCTCTTGTAATCGATGCCGAGTCCGGTCGAGGCGTTGCCCTGCGGATCGAGATCGACGATCAGCACGCGCTCGTCGATGGCGGCCAGCGCCGTGCCTAGGTTGATGGCGGTCGTCGTCTTGCCGACGCCGCCTTTCTGGTTGGCGATGGCGAGGACCCGGGGGCGGTTGGGAGCCTTGGGATTTGCGATCATGGTTAACGCTTGCCTAAGGGCAGGGCCCGGTTGACGAGAACGATCCGGCCGCCGGGGTCGGTCAGGCTGGGCTGGATCGAGGTTTCGATACTCCAAGATTTAGCGGCTCCGGTCAATTCGCTATCAACATCTTGTCCTTTAAGAAAAAGACCGCGCGCTCCGGCACTTAGGACGGGATAGGCGAGCAGGAGCTGCTTTTCCATCGGCGCCAGCGCCCGGGCCGTCACCGCATCCACCGGACCAATCCGTTCCGCCGCCGACTCGATCCGCTCATTATGGACGGTCGCACGTGCCTGGGTGATTCGCACAGCCTCGCGCAGGAACGCGGCTTTTCTCGTGTCGCTCTCGACCAGGTGCACCATCGCGCCCGGCCGGTCCGCGATGGCAATGGCGACGACCAATCCGGGAAATCCGCCGCCCGTCCCGAGATCCGCCCAAACTTTTGCCTCCGGCGCGAGCGCCACGAGCTGAAGACTGTCCGCAATGTGCCGTGTCCACAGCTTCGACAGCGTAGACGGTGCGACGAGCTGCACCGCCTTCTGCCAGCGCAGGAATAGATTCACGAACAGGTCGAGCCGCGATTCCGTTTCATGTGAAACGGGCACGAGCGTTAACGCCTTCGCCCGGTCC
>JAICQA010000396.1 GCA_025929595.1 Xanthobacteraceae bacterium | reverse complement strand
CTTGCAGATTCTCGCCGACGCCCGGGAGATCGGCGACGACCGGAATTCCGTGCTGGCGCAGAAGCGCGGCGGGACCGATGCCCGACAACTGAAGTATCTGTGGCGACTGAATTGCTCCCGCCGACAGGATGACCTCCGCGCCGGCGCGTGCCTGCATGGTCTTGTCGCCGCTACGCCACTCCACACCGCTAGCACGCCCGCGGTGAAAAAGGATTCTTGTGACAAGCGCGCCGGTGACGATTGCGAGATTTTTCTTGCCTCTCAGCGGGTGCAAAAAGGCGCTCGCTGCACTGTCGCGCCAGCCGTTTCGAATGCTGAGCTGATAGGCACCGACCCCGTAAGTTGTTTCGGCATTGAAGTCGGCGTTGCGCGGCAATCCGTACTGCGTGCCGGCCTCGACCCACGCTTCGCAGGCGGCGTTGTCATTGCGCAGATCGGACACGCCCACGTCGCCGAGCGCGCCACGAAACTGGCTTTCACCGCCTTCGTATTGCTCGATACGCTTGAAATAAGGCAGCACGGATCGAAACGACCATCCTTCCGCGCCCTGGCGCTCCCAATCGTCGAAATCCTCATGCTGGCCACGAATAAAAATCAGCCCGTTGATTGAAGACGAACCGCCCAGGATGCGGCCACGCGGCCATATGATGTTGCGGTCGCCGCTGCCGGCGGAGGGCTCCGTATCGAACAATCGCGAAAATCGCGTGTCGAAGATCGTCCGATAGTACCCGACTGGCAGATGAATCCACGGGCTGCGGTCGGCGGCGCCCGCTTCGAGCAGCAACACGCGCGCCGTACCGTCTCGAGCGAGCCGGTTCGCGAGCACGCAGCCCGACGAACCGGCTCCCACGACGATGTAGTCGTAGTCGTCCATCAGCCCTTGATCGTCTCGAGATAGAGCTTCGGATCGAAGTAGTCCTTGGCGCCGACAGGGTTCTGGATCTTGCCGAACTCGACGAAGAAGTCCGTCACCTGTTGCAGCCACTTCGTCACCGTGCCGTCGGCATAGAGCTTGCGCCATTCGGCGGAGGTGAAGTAGCGCGACGCCTTGAACTGGTCCTTGAAATCGTTGAGCGGCACCTGCTGGTACTGCGTCTTTTGCAGGTTCGCGACCGCCTCATCCGACTTCGGACCGATCAGATAGTCGTTCGCCTCCTGCCATCCGCGGATGATGCGCTGGCAGGTTTCACGGTTCTTGTCGTAGTAGTCGTTGCGCGACGCCCAGCCGCCGACGATCGCCGCCTGCGGATAGTAGGCGGATGCGTCGACGAGCTTCTTCGCCCCCGGCGTTTTCTGCCTCACGGTTATGTCGAACGGCACCCACAGCGCCACCGCCGGCACGGCGCCGGAAATGAACGAAGTGACGGCCTCCGACATCCGCTGGTTGACGATCTCGACGTCCGATGCGGCGATCTTGTTGGCGCGCAGCGCGTTGTCGAGGAAGACATGCGCGGTCGTCCCGGTCGTTGTCGATATCTTTTTGCCCTTCAGGTCGGCAAACGTCTTCACGCCCATGTCTTCGCGCACCCAAAGTTGGGCGGTTGCGAATTCGACGTTGTTGATGAGAAACGCTTTACCCTGGCCGCGCGCGGGAAAGTTTGAGATCACCGCGCCGGTCACCAGCATGTCGAGGCTGCCGCCGATCATCGCCTGGAACAGCTCGAGGCCGGTGGTGAACTGCACGAGATCGAGGTCGACGCCGTGCTTGGCAAAGCTGCCGGTGCTCATGCCGGCCCAGATCTGGCCGTCGACGGCCGGCGTGTGCAGATATCCGACCTTCACCTTCGTTTTGCCCTGCGCGATCGCCGGCGCGCCGAGCACCGAAAGTCCGGCGACGGCGCCGGCGCCCTTCAGAAACGTTCTTCGCTGAATGGTCATTACGTCCTCCCTTCTAGTCGCCTGTGTGAATCGATTGGCGCGCTTGGGCCGCATATTCCCGCATCACCAGATCGCGCACGCGCGAACGCAACTGGCCGAACCGGGAATCTTCGTGGAGCGATGGATCGCGCGGATAGGGGAAAGGAATTTCGATGATTTCGCGGATCCGTGTCGGTCGCGCGGTCATCACCACGACGCGCGACGAGAGATAAATCGCCTCTTCGACCGAGTGCGTGATCAGCATCACGGTCTTGCCTTCGGTTTGCAGGACGTTCAGGAGCAGATCCTGCATATTGGCGCGCGTCTGCGCATCGAGCGCGCCGAAGGGCTCGTCCATCAGCAAGAATTTCGGGCGCACGGCGTAGGCGCGCGCAAGCGCGAGGCGTTGCCGCATGCCGCCGGAAAGCGTCTTGGGATAGGCGTCGGCAAAATCCGTGAGACCCATCAGGCGCATATAGCGCTCGCAGATTTCCCTGCGCTCAGCCTGGCCGGCG
>JAICQA010000285.1 GCA_025929595.1 Xanthobacteraceae bacterium | reverse complement strand
GCTGACGCGCCGTCAGGGTGCTTTCGCCGTGGTGGCTGCGTCGGGCCGTGTGCTCAAGCGCGGTCACGACCTCGATCGCGTATTGCGCTCGCTTGAGCCGCTCCGCGTTGTGAACTGACAGCCCGGAAAGCAAAAGGCCCCGGTTTTCACCGGGGCCTTCGCTGTTTCAGGTGACGCCGTGACTACTCCTGGCGATTGCCGAAGAGCTGCAGCAGCATCATGAACATGTTGATGAAGTCGAGATAGAGGCGCAGCGCGCCCATCACCGACTTGCGGCCCGCCGTCGTTGCGTCGTCGCCGGCGTAATACATTTCCTTGATCTGCTGCGTGTCATAGGCGGTGAGGCCCGCGAACACGCCGACACCGATGATCGACACGATCCACTGCAACATCGACGAGGCGAGCCAGATATTGACCAGCGACGCGATGATGAGGCCGATCAGGCCCATGAACAGGAACGTGCCGAGACCCGAGAGATCCCGCTTCGTCGTGTAGCCGAACAGGCTCAATGCGCCGAACGACGCCGCCGTGATGAACAGCACGCGCGTGATGCTTTCGCCGGTGAACACGAGGAAGATCGTCGACAGCGACAGGCCGACGAGCGCTGCATAGGCCCAGAACAGGCCTTGCGCCGCGCCGACGCTGAGCGTCTCGATGCGGAAGCTGAGAAAGAACACAAGCGCGAGCGGAGCGAAGATGATCACCCAGCGGAGCGGGCTCTGATAGATCACCTGCGCGAAGGCCGGCGACTGTGTAGCGAGCAAATAGGTGCCGAGCGCGACCGCGCCGGTGATGGCGAGGCCGAAGGTCATGTAGTTGTAGACACCGAGCATGTACGCCCGGAGGCCTTCGTCCACCGCGACCCGGTCGCGAGCGGCGGTCGTGCCGTAACGGGCAGCCGGATTGGGGTTGTGGTCGGACATCGTTGGACCTTTCTCTTCCCTGACACCCGCGGCTGCCTGGGGTCAGGCGCGCGGTTCGCAGACAATATGGTGATCACGAATTATGGCAGCAAGTGTCCAGGCCGCAAGCCTTTGTGATCGCTTGGGGACGCAAGCTTGGCATCGCCCAGCCTAGAGATTGCGCAATATCCTTGCGGGTTTCTCGCCCAGCGCCCGCCAGGTGCCGATCAGGCCGAATGTGACAGTCAGTAGCAGGGCAACGCCCGCGGCCAGCGCCGCCGCCCATGGCTCGAATTCGAATCGAAAGCGCATGACATTCGCGACCACATAGGCCGCCGCTACCGCTCCCGCCGCCGTGGCGACGATGGCGGTGACAAAGCCGAGGATCGCGTATTCCAGCCCATACGCCAGCACCAGCCGGCCGCGCGTGGCGCCGAGCGTCTTCAGGATCACGGCGTCATAGACCCGGTTGTGATGGCTCGCGGCGAGCGCCCCGGCGAGCACGAGCACGCTCGCGACCAGCGTAACGAGCGCCGCCCCGCGCACCGCGACGGCTAAATCGGAGACGAGCGCATTGATGGCGTCGAGCGCTTCCTTGACGCGCACGGTCGTGATCGCCGGGAAGGCTTCCGCCGTCTTCCGCAGCAGCGCCACCTCGGTCTCGGTCCCGGCCTGCGCGGGGAAGGTCAGCGTCGCCAGCACCGTATGCGGCGCGCCGCGGAATGTGTTGGGCGAGAACACCAGCACGAAATTGATGCCGAGGCTTTCCCACTCCACGGTGCGCAGGTTCGAGATCGTCGCCTCGATATTCCGGCCAAGCACGTTGACGGTGATCTTGTCGCCAATGGCGAGGCCGAGCCCCGTGGCCAGGCGCTGGTCGAAGGACACAAGCGGCGGGCCATCGTAATTGTCCGGCCACCACTTGCCTGCCGTCACCGTCGAGCCTTCCGGCACGCGCGCGGCAAAGGTGACGCCGCGATCGCCGCGCAGCACCCAAGCGGCTTCCGGATCGGGCTTCACGTCTTCGGCCGGCACGTCCTTCACTCGCACGATGCGCCCGCGCAGGAGCGGGACTTCGGCGAGATCGGCATTCGGTGCCTGACCGCGCACGAAGGCGTTGAAGCGCTCCACCTCCGACGACGGGATGTCGATAAAGAAGAAACTCGGCGCGCGCTCCGGCAGCGTGCCGGTGAGCTGACGCTGCATGTTACCTTCGATCAGCGCGAGCGTGACAAGGAGCGAAAGCCCGAGCCCGAGCGACAGCACGACGGTGGGCGTCAGCGCGCCGGGCCGGTGAATGTTCGATATCGCAAGCCGCAGCGGGATCGAGCGTGGACGCGGCAGCCGCTTCGCCAGCGCCATCAATCCGGCCGCGAGCAGCCGCAGCACGACAAAGACTGCGACGGCGGCCACCACATAGATGATCGCGACCCGCTGCACCTCCGCGCTGCCGATCGTGAGCGCAACCAGTGCCGTCGCTGCAATAGCCGCGAGCAGGATGTAACGCCGCCGCGGCAAACGCCGGTCCGGCTCCACCTCGTCGCGGAAGAGCGCCGACACCGGCACGTCATGCGCGCGCCCGAGCGGCCAGAGCGAGAAGACCAGCACCACCAGCATGCCGTAGGCGAGCGCGATCAGGAGCGCGGTTGGATAAATGGCGGGTTGCAAGGGCACCGGAATGACCTGCGCAAAGGCCCACGCCGCCGCGAACGGCATCAGAACGCCGATGACGAGGCCGATCGCAATGCCAGCGATCGCGATCATGCCGATCTCGGCGAGATAGACGGCGAACACCGTGCCGCCGCTCGCGCCCAGTGCCTTGAGCGTGGCGAGCGACTCGCGCTTGCGGTCGAGATAGTGCTTCACGGCGTTGGCCACGCCGACGCCGCCGACAAGGAGCGCCGTCAGTCCGACGAGTGTCAGAAACTCGGCAAAGCGCCGCACGCTGTCTTCAAGCCGTGGGGCCGCGCCCGCGCGCGTGCGCATTTCCCATCCGGCATCCGGAAACTTCGCCTTCGCCTCTTCCGTGATCGCGGCGAGCGACGCCTCGCTGCGGTCGATCAGACGCACGCGATAGGTGGATCGCATGACGCTCCCCGGCTGCACGAGGCCCGAGGCGTTGATCGCCTCTTCCGAGATGAGCAGGCGCGGCGCGAGCCCCATGCCGACGGAGAGTTTGTCGGGCTCCGACACGATCTGCCCGCTGATGCGGATCTGCGCCTCGCCGACGCGCAGGATCGAGCCCGGTTTCAGTCCGAGCCGCACGAACAGCGCTTCGTCGGCGACGCCGCCGAACGTCTCGCCGCTTTTCGTGAGCGCCTCATTCAACGGCATGGCCGGCGAGAGCGTCACGGCACCGGTGAGCGGATAGACCCGGTCGACGGCCTTGAGGTCGACGAGCGTCGCATCGCCCTCCGGCGTGCGCGCCATCGCGCGCATGGTCGAGATTTCCGAGACAGTGCCGCGGCTCGCGAAGAATTTCTTCTGCTCGTCGGTCGCCTCCCGCAGCGCCAGCGAAAACGCCACATCGCCGCCGAGAATCACGGCGCCTTCACGCGCGAGGCCGTCGGAGAGCGCGCGTGAAAGCGATCCTACGCCCGCAATTGCGGCCACACCGATGGCAAGACAGGACAGAAAAACCCCGAAACCGCGCACGCCGCTGCGCAGGTCGCGCAGAGCGAGTCGAAAAATCGTCAACAGCCGCTGCGAGAAGGTGAACCGTGCCGGAACGAACGCGCTCATGTCTTTGCGCTCATAGCTTGGCCGCCTCGCGCTCCGCCGTCTCTTCGACGCGGCCGGAATTCATGCGGATCACACGGTCGCAGCGCCGCGCGAGCGCCGGATCGTGCGTGACGATCACGAGTGTCGAGCGCCGCTCTTCACGCTTGGCGAACAGGAGATCCATGATCTCCTTGCCGGTCG
>JAICQA010000226.1 GCA_025929595.1 Xanthobacteraceae bacterium | reverse complement strand
TTCAAGACGGCTCGTGACGATCTGTTCGATTTCATTCGGGACCGGCGCATCGGCGGCGTGGTCTGCCTGTCGGGCGACAGCCATGTGGGCGAACTCAATTGCATTCCGTGCTCGGAGCGCGGCGGCTATGACATCTACGACCTGGTCAGCTCGCCCCTCGCGCAGTCATGCGACATGTCCTGGGTGACGCAGTCGCCGGAGGTCCGCATGAGGCCTGTGTATGCCGGAGGCGCGAACGTGGGCATGCTGGACTTCGTCTCGGGTGCGAACCCCACGCTGACGTTCTCGCTCTTCAATGAATGGGGCGACATCGCCTGGAAGCCACTCACCCTCACGCCCGCCGACCTCCGGAACGGGGTCAGCAGCTGGCGCACCAAGATTGACGAGAAGGAGCTCGCGAAGCGGGAGAAGCGCTCCGCGAGCTAACCGCTCACTGCAGTTTCATCGCGCGGGCAATCTTCTCCCAAGCCACGAACTTGAAGTTCTGCCGCTCGGCGGGCGTGATGTTGCGGCCATCCTGCGCGATGAAGATACCCTGCGCGTAGATCCCGCCGAGATTGGCGCTGGACACGTCGAGGCCGTCGGTTTCCGAGATGCCGTCGATACCGGACGCATCATTGGCGACGACCGAGAAGCGACCAACGTATTCGTTGGCTCCTTCGCGGCGATACACGGCGTAGTCGTTCGATCCCTGGCTCGAAACGACAAGCCAGCCTTTGCCACCCGCCTGCAGGTAGAGGCCCATTCCTTCCACGTCCGCGGTGAGGTGGCCGCCTTCCGCAGTGGTATCGATCGACGTGCGTGCCGTGCCTCCATCCGGCTCCGCGGAGTAGCGCCAGAGGCCGACGTCTTCCTCGCCCAGGTACAACGCACCGTTCGCGTCATCGGCCACGCATCCCTCCGTCTGGGACTCGAGCGCGAACTCACGCACCAACTCCGCCCGGACCTTGTTCGCCGTGGCGAGGAGTTTGAACTGCTTGAACCTGCCATCCGAGTCGTTCACGAAGACGTACGTCTCCCCGGATTTCGCGCTGCGATACATGCACAGCCCATAGGGGTCTCCGAGCCCGACTTCGATGACTCCTTCCGCGACGTTGACCAGGCGTCGCGCCTGCGCATCGACACGATAGAGGCCCAGGCTCTTGTAAGTGCGGTTGGAAACGGCCACCAGCGCAACATCACGCCCGTCGAGCCGGAAGCCTTCGCGCAAATCCACGTTGTTGACGCGGCCGTCTTCCAGCACCTGGATGCGTTTGCCCTTCAGGTCGTACACGTCGAGGCCCCGCTTCTTGTTCGTTCCGATGACGAGCCCCAAGTTGGGATCCTTCGGATGCGCCCAGATCGCAATGTCGTCTGCCGCGTCGCCAAAATCTTCCACGGGCACAGTTTCGACGTCGGGCACGACGACGACGGCCTTCGGCGAGGGCACCTTGCGGGGCTCACTGCCAGTCGCAGATTTGAGTCTCAGCGCTTCGGCCACCGCGCTCCAGCGGACGAGCTTGGCGTTGCCACGTCCCCCTTCGTTCGACTCGTCGAACACCGCCAGCAATCCGCCGGCGTACGCACCGCCAAAGTCGAAGGCGGTCGAAGTCAACCCCTCGGATTCCCCGACGGCATCGAGATCGGCGACCTTCGCGTCGCCCGTGATCTTGAAGCGACCCAGAAGCTTGTGATCGGCGAGGTCATAGACGGTGTAGCTTTCGTCCGCGACATCGGTCGCGAGCAGATAAGCGGTCGAGGAATCCACGCGGTAGATCGAGACGCCCTTGACCTCTTCCTTGAGCGCGCCGAAAGGCGCGACGAGATCCATGGGCGTACGATTCGCCTCGAATTCGGGCTCCGCCGCCAGCTTCCAGATGCCGACGGATTCCTCGGTGACGTAGACGGACTCGGTCTCCGGGTCCGCCGCGCAGTAGCTCGCGCCGTCACCGATGGGAACCGAGCGCACGAGAGTGCCGCGCACCTCGCCTCCCGCAACGAAGAGCTTCCACTGCTCGAGGAGTCCGTTCGCCGCCGCGAATGCGTAGTGATCGCCGGTCACGGGGCTGCGGTAGCTGCAGAGGCCCGTGACCTCGCCGCCCGTGCGGAACGCTGATTTGCTGGCCGGCTGAATGGACAGCGTCGCGGGGTCGATGGTGAGCGCCCACAAACCTCGCTGCTTGCGATCGTAGGCAATGACAATGGCGCCCGGGTCGGCGCCCGCGCCCGCGCCATAGCTCACATCGACATAGTCGAATTCGCCGGCTGTGTACTGCGCGGCCTTCGTGCCGTCCAGGGAGAACGCTTCAAGACCGCCGGTGCCCGCGGTCACCAGCACGAGGCTCTTTGCAGGATCACCGGGATGGATCCAAAACGCGACGTCGTTGCCATCATCCTGGACGCTGCCCGCTGTTTCGACCGACGCGGCGACGTCAGAGGCAGTCGCGTTCGCATCGGGCGCAGGTGCCGGCGCGGTCTTTGGCGCGCCGCAGCCCAGCAATATCGAGGCCGAAAGGACGGTAATCGCGAGACGGGTCGACATACATGAGTTTCCGTTTGGAATTTTCATTCCATAGTTTTATAGTGTTGGAACACGAATTTCAAGCAGCAGCCGTGCGGTGCACGCAGTCTGCCAATTTCACGGGATACGGCACACGCATGAATGCTCTCCTGCGCTGGTTTTCTCCGGGAGCCGATCAACCCCTGATCGAGGATTCCCAGCGCGTCGATGAACTCTACCGTCAGCATCGGATGCGCATCATGTTGGCCGTGACACTGGGATATGGCCTTGCGTACACGTGCCGCCTGGCATTGTCGGTAGTCAAGAAGCCGTTGATCGATGCGGGCATCTTTTCCCCGACGGAACTCGGACTCATCGGTTCGGCGTTGTTCTATGCGTATGCCGTGGGAAAGCTCGTCAATGGCTTTCTTGCCGACCATGCCAACATGAAGGTATTCCTCGCGTTTGGCGTGTTGATGTCAGCGGCGATGAATATCGCGATGGGCTTCTCCACGCTGCTCGCGATCAGCGTGGCGCTCTGGGCACTCAACGGCTGGTTCCAGGGTTTCGGCGCGCCCGCAGGAGTGGTGACGATGACCCACTGGTTCAGCAATCGCGAACGGGGTCGCTACTACGGCATCTGGAGCACGGCCCACGCGATCGGCGAAGGCCTCACGTTCCTCGTCGTCGGCGGCCTGGTGGCGGCGCTCGGCTGGCGCTTCGGATTCTGGGGCCCCGGCGTCATCTGCGTGTTCACCGCCTTGGTCATCTATCTGCTGATGCAGGACCGGCCGCGGACACTCGGCCTCCCGACGGTCAATGACTGGCGCAAGGATCACTGGGAGCACGCGGGCCAGGCGGCCGCGACCGGCGGTCGCAGCGTGCTCGCCACGCAGCTGTCCATACTCCGAATCCCGACCGTATGGGTACTGGCGATGGCTAGCGCCAGCATCTACGTCACCCGATACGCCATCAACAGCTGGGGCGTGTTGTATCTGCAGGAGGCGCGTGGATTCTCGCTGGTGTCCGCCACCAGCTACCTGACGCTCAACACCGTCGCCGGCATCGCGGGCTGCATCGCATTCGGCTTCATCTCGGACAAATGGTTCGGGGCACGGCGTCCCCCTGCCAATCTACTGTTCGCCATGGCCGAGATCGCGGGCCTCTTGCTCCTCTTTTTCGGTCCCCCGACGCCAGCGACGTTCATCGCCGCGTTCGTGCTCTACGGCGTGGGCCTGAATGGGCTGGTGACTTCACTCGGCGGGCTGTTCGCCGTGGACATCGCGCCGAAACGCGTGGCCGGGGCCGCCATGGGCCTCATCGGCATCTTCAGCTACCTCGGTGCGGCAATTCAGGAAAACGTGACGGGTCACCTCATCGAACGCGGAATGCAGGTGACAGCCGAAGGTGTGCGGACCTACGACTTCAGCACGGTGATCTGGTTCTGGATCGGGTCATCCGTGTTGTCCATGGCTCTTGCCGCGGTGCTTTGGCGTGTGAGGTTGAGAGACTAATGAAACAGCTTGAACAAATAGTCCCGGTCACGGCGACAGAACTCGGTCACTTCATCGACGGCAAGAAGACCTTTGGGCACTCGGCGCGCCGGGCGCCGATCTTCGATCCTTCGACGGGAATGCAAAGCGCCACTCTGCGACTGGCAGACGCCTGCGACGTCGATGCGGCGGTGGCTTCCGCGCAGGCGGCGGGCGCTGGCTGGGCACGGACATCGCCACTGCGCCGCGCGCGCGTGATGTTCGCTTACAAGAATCTGATCGAGCAGCATCGCGAGGAACTGGCCGCGCTGATCAGCTCCCAGCATGGCAAGGTGTTGTCGGATGCGCGTGGTGAAGTGACTCGCGGTTTGGAGGTCGTGGAGTTCGCCTGCGGAATTCCTCACCTGCTGAAGGGAGAGTTCAATGACAACGTCGGCACCGGGGTGGATAGCTGGTCGCTGCGCCAGCCGCTCGGCGTCTGCGCCGGCATCACGCCGTTCAACTTCCCGGCCATGGTGCCGATGTGGATGTTCCCGATCGCGATCGCCGCCGGGAACACCTTCGTGCTCAAGCCGTCGGAAAAAGATCCGAGTTGCCCGTTGCGGCTCGCGGAACTGATGCTCGAGGCGGGCGCGCCGCCAGGTGTGCTCAATGTCATCAACGGCGACAAGGCGGCCGTGGACGCCCTGCTCGCGCACCCACTCGTCAAGGCGGTGAGCTTTGTCGGCTCCACGCCCGTCGCTCGTGCCGTGCAGCTGGGCGCCGTCCAGCATGGCAAGAGAGTGCAGGCGCTCGGCGGCGCCAAGAATCATGCGATCGTGATGCCCGACGCCGACATGAATTTCACCGCCGAC
>JAICQA010000019.1 GCA_025929595.1 Xanthobacteraceae bacterium | reverse complement strand
TGGCCGTTTACACCGATGTCGGCGAGGAGGAGCTGGGTGCGTTTCTCACCGGCTACGACCTTGGCGCGCTGCTGTCCTACAAGGGCATTGCCGAAGGCGTCGAGAATACGAACTTCCTGCTTCACACAGCCGCCGGTCATTACATCCTCACGCTCTATGAGAAGCGCGTCGCTCGCGCCGATCTCCCCTTCTTTCTGGGACTGATGGAGCATCTCGCACTCGCCGGCATCAATTGCCCGCAGCCGGTCGCACCCCGCGAGGGCGATGCGCTCGGCGAACTGGCCGGCCGCCCGGCGGCGATTTTCACTTTTCTCGAGGGTGTTTCCGTACGCCGCCCCCAGGTCGGTCATTGCGCAGCACTCGGCCGCGCGATGGCGGGCCTGCACATCGCAGGCCGCGATTTCAAGCTGCATCGCGGCAACGCGCTCGCGCTGAACGGCTGGCGCGCGCTCGCGCAGGCGGCGGGTGCACGCGCGGACAACGTTACCGCCGGGCTTTCCTCGCTGATCGCGGGCGAACTTGCTCACCTGTCGAAGCACTGGCCCGACGAGCTGCCGCGCGGCGTCATTCATGCCGACCTTTTCCCCGACAATGTGTTCTTCCTCGGCGAAGAACTCTCGGGCCTGATCGATTTCTATTTTGCCTGCGACGACTTCCTCGCCTACGACCTCGCCATCTGCCTGAACGCCTGGTGCTTCGAGCCCGACGGCTCGTACAACGTAACCAAAGGCAAGGCGCTCTTGTCCGGTTATGTCGAGAAGCGGCCCATGTCGGGTGCGGAGTTGCTCGCGCTTCCGCTGCTCGCGCGCGGCGCGGCGTTGCGCTTCCTGCTCACCCGCCTTGTCGACTGGCTCGATGTTCCCCCCGGCGCGCTCGTCCGCCCCAAGGACCCGCTCGAATATCTGAAGAAGCTGCGCTTTCATCAGCGCATCGATCACGCCCGCGACTACGGGCTCGCCGCATGAGCGGCAAGATCGAGATCTGGACCGACGGCGCCTGCTCCGGCAATCCGGGCCCCGGCGGCTGGGGCGCTCTCATCCGCGAGAACGGCAAGATGCGCGAGATGAAGGGCGGCGAGCCCGCGACCACCAACAACCGCATGGAATTGCTCGCGGCGATTTCAGCGCTCGAGGCGCTGCCGCCCGGCACGACCGCCGATCTCTATACCGACAGCGAGTATGTGAAGGGCGGCATCACGGCCTGGATCAAGAACTGGAACAAGAACGGCTGGAAGACGCGCGATAAAAAGCCGGTCAAGAACAAGGAGCTGTGGCAGCGGCTGGAAACGGCGGCCAACGCTCATAAAGTGCAGTGGCACTGGCTGCGCGGCCACACCGGTCATGTGGAGAATGAACGCGCCGACGAACTGGCGCGCGAGGGCATGGCGCCGTTTCTGCGGAGATGATCCGATCTAGCTGTGATCTTTCCGGCTGCGCTTCCGCGCATACATCGCCGCGTCCGCGCGCGCCAGCGCGCTTGCGACCGTATCGTCGGCTGCAAGGATCGCGACCCCCGCCGAAAGCCCGATCGACAATTTCATGTTCTTATAGTCGAACGACTCGTTTTCGATCATCGTCTCCAGCGAGCGCGCTTTCTCCACCGCCTGCTCCACGCCCACGTTCCAGAGAATGACCGCCAGTTCATCTCCGCCGATCCGCGCGGCGACGTCGGACGCACGCACATGCCCCGCGATCAGCCGCGCCACGCGACCGAGCACCCAGTCGCCCGCCGCGTGACCATGCCTGTCGTTGATCGGCTTGAAGCGGTCCAGATCGACATAGAGCAACGCGGCCGGCGTCTTGTAGCGGCGTACATACGCAAGCGCCTGCTCGAGTGCGCGCTCGAAGCCGTGACGATTGCGCAGGCCGGTGAGCGGGTCCTCGTCGACGCGCGTTTCAAGCTCGGCCAAGCGGGTGCGCGCCGCGGCGAGATCGGCCTTGAGCCGGTCGACTTCCGCCGCAAGCTGCATCGCAGCCGAACGCTTCGGCGTGCGGGGCTTTGACGCGGCCTGTTTCGGCCGCTGACGCTGCGTGCCGTCGCGCAGTGCCGCCCGTCCCGCCGTCCGCTTTTTCGGAGTCCCCGAAGGCCTTGCGGCCATGCCCGCCCCTTCACCTTAAGCGGCTCTGCCGCTTGCCAGCCCCGAACCCATTCCTATAATCGCGCGCTTTCCCGCGCCACAGGCTCGCTCAAAAGCCTGGAGACAGGATCAAGATGCCCGCCGGAAAGCGACCCGTCGCCATTATCATGGGCAGCAAGTCCGACTGGGCGACCATGCGCCATGCCGCCGAGACGCTCAAGGCGCTCGGCGTCGGCTTCGATGCGCGCGTGGTCTCCGCGCACCGCACGCCCGACCGGCTTTATAAATTCGCCACGGGCGCGCGCGCCGAAGGCTTCAAGGTGGTGATCGCGGGCGCGGGCGGCGCCGCGCATCTGCCGGGCATGACCGCCTCGCTGACCTCCCTCCCGGTCTTCGGCGTGCCGGTGAAGTCAAAGGCGCTGAAAGGCGTCGATTCGTTTCTGTCGATCGCGCAGATGCCGGCGGGCATCCCTGTCGGCACGCTTGCGATCGGCGAAGCGGGCGCGGTGAACGCGGCTCTCCTTGCCGCCGCCGTGCTGGCGCTCGAAGACAAGGCGCTCGCCAAGCGCCTCGATGCCTGGCGCGCGAAGCAGACGCGAGCCGTCAAGCTGCGTCCTCAATGACCGCGCTCCCGGTTTTAAAGCCCGGCGACACCGTCGGCGTTCTCGGCGGCGGACAGCTCGGCCGCATGCTCGCGCTCGCGGCGGCAGAGCTTGGATTGAACTGTCATATCTATGCGCCGGAAAGCCATTCCTGCGCCTTCGACGTCGTGCGCGACAAGACCTGCGCGCCGTATGAAGACGAAGCGGCGCTCGCGCGCTTCGCCGACGCCGTGAACGTCGTCACCTATGAATTCGAGAACATCCCGGCCGCAACCGCAAAATTTCTGCGTTCGCGTAAGCCTGTCTTGCCGAATCCCGACGCGCTGGAAATCGTGCAGGATCGGCTGACCGAGAAAGAGTTCGTGACCAAACTCGGCATCGGCACGGCGGGTTTCGTCGCGGTCGATTCGCTCGAAGGATTGCAGACCGCAGTTTCCACGCTCGGCACTCCGTCAATCCTGAAGACGCGCCGCATGGGTTATGACGGCAAGGGCCAGGCTTCCATCAAGACTCCGACGGACACGGCAGAAGCATGGGACGCGATCGGCCGCGCGCCCGCGATCCTCGAGCAATTCGTCCGCTTCGAGGGCGAAGTCTCGGTCGTCGCCGCGCGCAACGCCGCGGGCGAGGTCGTCGCCTTCGAGCCCGCCGAGAACTTGCACCGCGACCACATCCTTCATCGCACACGCGTTCCGGCGCAGATCCCCGGCGCGCTGGCGGGCCAGGCCGGCGTGACCGCGGGCAAGATCGCGGCCGCCCTCGACTATATCGGCGTGCTCGCGGTCGAGATGTTCGTGGTCGACGACGGCGGCAAGCTGCGCCTGCTCGTGAACGAGATCGCGCCGCGCGTGCATAATTCCGGTCACTGGACCATCGACGGCGCCACCGCGAGCCAGTTCGAGCAGCACATTCGCGCCGTCGCGGGCTGGCCGCTCGCAAAGCCCCGCCGCCTCGGCCGCGTCGAGATGGTCAATCTGATCGGCGATGAAGTGAACGACTGGCGGAAATATCTCGCCGAGCCCGGCGCCTGCCTGCACATCTACGGCAAGGGCGAAGCGCGCCCCGGCCGCAAGATGGGGCATGTCACTTACGTCTTCCCGGAATAGCCGCGCTCTTATTCGGCCGGCTCAAGCGCGTCCAGATCGAATCGTGGGATGCGCGTCAGCGTCATCGGCTGAAAATGGGCGAAGCGTTGCAGCGCCTTGAAGTCGATAAACTCCACCCGGCGCGCATTGCCGACGATCAGCCCCTCCGCCCGCAACTGCGCGAACATCCGGTTGAGATGCGGGATGCTGAGTCCCAGCGCGTCGCCCATCACTTCCTGTGAGAACGGCAGATCGAAGCCTGCGGCCGTCGCGCGGCCGATGGTCATCATGCGGGAATGGATTTCGAGCAGGAAATGCGCGAGCCGCTCCACCGGGCTGCGCCGCCCGATATTGATGAGATGCTCGGCGTAGGAAGCCGCTTCTTCCGTTTGCAGCCAGGTCAGCACCAGTCCGAACTGCGGCCGCCGGTAGCAGAGCTTCAGGTAGTCGTCGATCGAGCAGACCTGGATTTTCAGGTCGCTGATCGCGATGACGGAATAAGCCGCGAGTTCGAGAAAGCTGCCTGGCAGCCCCACCACGTCGCCCGGCAGCATGACATTGACGATCTGCCGCTTGCCGTTACGCAGCAATTTGTAGCGCGCGGCATAACCGTCCTCAATGAAGCAGAGCTTGCGGTATTCGTAACCGTCGACAACAAGGTCGCGGCGCTTTTTTACCGTCAGCTCGTTCTCGATCAGTGCGCGCAGCTGATCGAGATCCGTCGCGCTGAGATCGATATAGCGCGAAAGGCGTACGACGAACGGATGATCGCTCCAGTTCTTTTCGGTCATTTCAGCCGTGTCGCTTTGTCAGCAAAAAGTTGCACGCAAAAAGTTGCAGTCTCGAATTCGCAATATGAAGCAATAATCCCGATGAAAGCGAGCCCTACAAAAGAGGGGCACAGTCCTGCCAGAAAAAATTCTCAGGGAGGACATCATGACGAAGAGCAAGTCACCATTTGAAAGACCGCTTTCCCGCCGCAGCATTTTGAAGGGGACCGTTGCGGCCGGTGCGGGTTTCGGTGCGCTGTCGCTCGGCGACGGCAAAGGATTAGAGTTCTTTCGCGATGCGATGGCCGCAGAACATCCGCCGATCGGAACATGGCCGGCCGGCTCCACCGGCAAGGAAGTTTACGTGAGCATCGCTGTCCCACGGACCGGTGCTTATGCCGTCCAAGGCGAAGACGAACTCAAGGGCTGGCAGCTCGCAATCGAGCACATCAATTCCGGCCACGAGCTGCTTCGCAAGATCTCGCCGAATACGAAGAAGGGCATCCTCGGCAAGGAAGTAAAGGCGGTCGTCACCGATTCGGGCGCGAAGCCGAACACGGCGGTGCAGGCGCACCAGCGCGCGATCTCCGAGAGCAAGGCCGTCCTGCTCACCGGGTCGACCTCGTCGGCCGTCGCGGTCGCCACCAACAAACTCGCACAGCGCGAGCACATCCTCTATCTGGCCGGTATCTCCGGCTCGAACGACACGACAGGCAAGGATTGCGTCCGCTACGGTTTCCGCCAGAACTTTTATGGCGAGACGGCCGCGAACGCGATCGGCCCGGTGCTGGTCAAGCAGTTCGGCAAGAACAAGAAGATGGCGTTCATGACGCCGGACTACACCTACGGCCATACGGTGACGAAGTCGGTGAACGATTATCTCACCAAGAACGCCGGCTGGACGCAGGTCACCAACCAGGTCTCGCCGCTCGGCGCGCCCGACTTCAGCTCGTACCTGCTCAACATCGCCAACTCCGGCGCCGACGTGCTCATCAACGTCAACTGGGGCCGCGACGCGGTGCTGTCGATCCAGCAGGCCAACAAGTTCGGCATCCTCGGCAAGATGAAGCTCGCCGTGCCCTACCAGATTCCGTTCCTGGCTCCGGAAGTCGGTGGTGGCTTGCTGGCCGGCGTTTACGCGGCGACCGACTACTGGTGGACGCTGGAAGACAAGTATCCGCTCGCCAAGGCGTTCAATGCCGAGTTCGTCAAGAAGTACGGCTCTCGTCCCGAGTGGGGCGCCGAGAACGCTTACGTGAGCTTCGCGCATTGGGCTCGCATGGTCGAAGCCGCAGGCACGTTCTACCCGCCGGCGGTCATCAAGCAGTACGAGAAGGGCGAAACCATCCCATCGCTGATCGGCGATGTGCATTACCGCCCGGAAGACCACCAGTGCGTCCGTCCGGTCGTCATCGTTCGCGGCAAGGCGCAGAAGGACATGAAGAACAAGGAAGACTTCTGGGAAGTCATCGACGTGGTGCCGGGTGCGCCGTTGATGCAGAAGCCCGACGCCTTCGGATGCAAGCTCGGCGATTACGCCTGATCGCAAGAAGACCCGGCCCGGCGCCCTATACGAGACTTATCGGGCGCCGCGTCCGGCAAATTCGCGCAACCGGCACAGGTTCCGTCCGTTCGCAAGAGCGGAGCGGGGCCGCATGACCAAAAAAAATCACGCGGGCGGGGAAGCAAGTGATCAACTGGGCAAATTTCGTTTCGCAGGCCTTTAACGGGCTCGTGCTCGGCGCGCTGCTCGCGCTGATCTCGTCGGGATTGACGATCATCTACGGGACGCTCGGCGTCCTCAATCTGGCGCACGGCGCGATGTTCATGCTCGGCGGCTACGCCGGTCTGGTGGCGTATTCCTACACGGAATCGTTCATCGTCGCGGTCGCGGCCGGCGCGCTGTTCGTGATGATCGCGGGCATCCTGATCGAGCGCGTCATCATCCGGCACTTTTACAGCCGCCCGCCGGAAGACCAACTGCTGGTGACCTTCGGCATCAGCATCGTCATGGTCGAAATCGTACGGTTTTTCTTCGGCAGCCTGTCGCAGACCGTTCCGGCGCCCGCGCTGTTCTCCGGAATTACGTCGCTTGGCTTCATGTTTTATCCGACTTACCGCCTGGCGCTGGTCGCCATCATCGCCGTCGCGCTGCTCGTCCTGTTTTTTATCCTCTATCGTACGCGGATCGGCATGATCGTGCGCGCGGGCATTGAGGACTCCGAAATGGTCGGCTCGCTCGGCATCAACGTCTACCGCGTTTTCATGCTGGTCTTCGGCATCGGCGCGATGGCCGCGGGCTTTGCCGGAATCGTGAACGCGCCCGTCGGCTCGCTCACGCCTGACATGGGCGAAACCATTCTCGTGCAGACCTTCGTCGTCGTGGTGATCGGCGGGGTAGGATCGTTCCCCGGCGCAATCATCGGCGGTCTGATCGCGGGCGAGATCATCAGCCTCACTTCGATGGTGAACCCCGGCTACGCTTACGTGATGCTGTTCGCCGCGATGACGGCGGTGCTCGTGCTGCGGCCTTACGGCCTGCTCGGCACGCAAGGCCGCGAGTAAGGCGCCGGGCAATGCTGAAAAGACGTCCTCATCTCATCACGACGTTGACCGCGGTCGGGCTGATCCTCGCGCCGTTCATCCTGCCGTATCTCGACTTTGCGCCCAATACCGTGAATCGAATTCTTGTCTGGGGCCTGTTCGGAATCGGGTTCGATATTCTGTTCGGCTTTACCGGACTCTTGTCGTTCGGACAGTCTGCCTTTTTCGGTACCGGCGGCTTCTTCGCGGCCTATCTCCTGACAATCGCAGGTTTCCCGCATGTCGTGACCTCGATCATGCTCGGCACGGTCGTCGCGGCAATCGTCGGATATCTTGTCGGCCTGCTCGCACTCCGGCGCACCGGCATCTACTTCTGCATGATCACGATCGCGATCGCGGAGGTGTTCTTTTTCGTCGAGTTTAATCCGCTGTCGGAGTTTACCGGCGGCGAGAACGGGCTGCCCGGTGTGCCCGCGCCGAGTTTCGAACTCAGCTTCACGACCCTGACTTTCACCACCGGCTGGACCCTCTACTGGTTTCTGGCCTTTTTTTACTTCATCGGCATCGTGATTGCGCTGCGGATCGTGCGTTCGCCGGTCGGCGCAATCCTGAGCGCCGTGCGCGATAATCCGCTGCGTGCGGCCGCCGTCGGACACAACATCCACGGCTATAAGCTCACCGCGTTCGTGATCGCCGCGGCTTATGCGGGGTTCGCGGGAGGTCTGCTCGGTACGATGCAGGGCTTCATGCCGCCCGATGCCTTCATGTTCCACACGTCCGCCGAACTGGTCATGATGACCGCGATCGGCGGCATCGGCACGCTGTTCGGCCCGCTGCTCGGTGCCGCCGTCTGGCTGTTCTTGCAGGACTTCCTGCAGTCGGCGTTCAATCTCGGTGCCGCCTGGAAGCTCGTGCTCGGCCTGATCTTCGTGCTCCTGGTCTGCTTTCTGCGCCGCGGTCTGATCGGCGGTATCGCGGATCTTTACAATCTGGCCTTCGGCAAGAAAGCACCCGAACCGGCGGAAGAGGCGCCACAGCCGGGCATTACCGCGCTGGCGGAACAGCGGGCCAAAGCCGAAGCGGCGAACGAGCTCGATGTCGCGACGATGCCGCCGCATCGCCGGGCGCCGGAAGGCTACGACGGCCCGATCTTGCAGGCGGTCGGCCTGACCAAGCATTACGGCGGTCTTGCCGCGAACAGCGACATCGACTTCACCGTCAACTACGGCGAACTGCGCGGTGTCATCGGCCCGAACGGCGCAGGCAAGTCCACCTTCTTCAAGATGCTCACCTGCGAGGTGGTGCCGACGGCCGGAAAGATCATCTTCGAAGGTAACGACATCACGGGAAAAAGTGTCACCGACGTCTGTCAGCTCGGGCTCACCAAGAGCTATCAGGTCAACCAGCTCTTCACGCACCTGACCGTGCGCGAAAATATCGAGGTCGCGGTGCTCGCCGAACTGCGCGGCAGGTTCAAGCTCGACCTGTTCCGCAACCCGGCGAAGATTCGGGGGCTGAACGAGCAGGTGTCCCACACGCTTGCAATGGTGCATCTGACGGAACGCGCGGACACGCAGGTTTCGGCACTCGCTTATGGCGAGAAGCGCCGTCTCGAGATCGGTCTGGCGCTTGCCAATTCGCCGAGCCTCTTGCTGCTCGACGAGCCGCTCGCCGGCATGAGCCCGCGCGAGCGCGTCGAAACCGTGAAGCTGCTGAAATCGATCAGCAAGGGTCGGACCATGATCGTGATCGATCACGACATGGACTCGCTCTTCGAGATCGTCGAGCGCGTCACCGTGTTGCAGGAAGGACGGGTACTGGTCGAGGGAACGCCGGAGCAGATCAAAAATAACGCGACCGTGCAGGAAGCGTATCTCGGCGGACTGCGGGAAGTGGCATGAGTATGCTCGAGGTCAACGGCCTGAACGCCTATTACGGGGATTCTCACATCCTCTTCGACGTCTCGCTGCACGTCGAACGCAACGAAGTCGTGGCGCTGCTGGGCCGCAACGGCGCCGGCAAAAGCACGACCCTGAAAAGCCTGATGGGCGTCGTGACGCCGCGCACTGGCTCCATCGTGTTCGACGGTCAGCAGATCGCCGGCCAGAAAAGCCACGTTATCGCGCAGGCCGGGATGCAACTCGTCCACGAGGACCGGCGCATCTTCGGCAGCCTGAACGTCGAGGAGAACATCGTTCTCGCGGGGCTGACGGCGTCGAACCGCTGGCCGCTCGACCGCATCTATTCGATCTTTCCGCGCCTCAAGGAGCGCCGCACGAGCCGCGGCACCGATCTGTCGGGCGGCGAGCAGCAGATGCTCGCGATCGCGCGGGCGCTGGTGCGCGAGCCGAAAATTCTCCTGCTCGACGAGCCGTTCGAAGGGCTGGCGCCGGTCATCGTGCAGGACCTGCTTGCGACGTGCCGGAACCTGGCAGATGCGGGTCAGACCATCGTGGTGGTCGAGCAGAATATCTCGGCAGCGCTGACCCTGGCGGACCGCGTTTACATCATCAACAACGGCCACATCGTCGAGTCGCTGACGACCCAGGCGGTCACAAAGCAGCCGGACATTCTCCAGCGGCACCTCGGAATATAGCGATTAAAAAAGCCGAATAGAGCTCTGGATATTCGCGCACGAAAGCGGGCGTGGCTGGCGAAGCCTGCACTTTCATTCCAAGTGCGAAAAAGATGCTGCTTGGGCTGACGTTGCCCCCCAAAAATCCGGTTCCGACAAATCGTTGAGACACGCCGGAACTGGCGCCGCTCCTCCTCCGTTACCGTATCGCGCGGCTGCGCGCGGAACCGGAGGGAAACATGAACGCGTCCTGGTCCATGGTATTTGGTGCATTGCTCGCCGGCACGGTCGGCGGCTTCATGATTCCGGTCCGGCCCGAGATTCGCGACGTGCCCGCGCTCACGGCCTCGAAGGCGACGGAGGCGACGAAGAAGCCGGCGGCCGACAAAACCGCGAGCACGCCAACCACGGCGAAGGCGGAAAACGCATCCGACGCCAGGAAAATTCCGCTGACTGAAGCCACGTCCAAGAGCGCGGAACCGAACGCGCAAGCCGAGTCGAACCGGCAGACCGACGCGAACTCCTGCGCCAAGGAGACATGGCCCTATCGTAGTCCGAACTGTCTCGACCGAACGGCGAAGGTTGCGCCCGCCGATACCGTCGTCCCTGCGCGCCCGGTGGACCCCGCCGTTAGCCTGCGAGACGATCAGAAGACCGAAACGGCATCCAAACCGGAAATCAACACGGCCAAACCCGAAACCGCCAAGTCACAGCAAAAGGTTGTCTCGACCCCGCCCGCCCGCGAGGAGCGCAGCGAACGTCCGGCCCCGCAGCCCGAGCAGGCCTCGACCCGCCCCGCCGACGAGCCGAGGGCCCAGGCGGCCAACGAGCGGCAAGAGAGGTCGACCAATAAGCCTCGCCGCAGCACGCGACGGGTGAATCGCGATCCGGTGGACCTCGATGACGGCATCCCGACCCGCATTTACCTGCGCGGTCCCGACGGACGGCTCTATCTCGCGCCCGAGTACCGGCCCTCCGGCCGTACGGTCTATTACATGCGATAGCGGCGGCGCGGCGTTCCCGCCGCTTGTGGACATTGCCCCCGCCGTCTGCTAGTTCCCCGCAACTTCGCCGGGTGCCTTAAATCGGCCCCCGCTGGAACCCATCATCCGAATTCAGCCAGCAAGAGAGGCAACCACGTGCAGGTTCTCGTTCGCGACAACAACGTCGATCAGGCGCTCAAGGCGTTGAAGAAGAAGATGCAGCGCGAAGGCATCTTCCGCGAGATGAAGCTCCGTGGACACTACGAAAAGCCCTCCGAGCGCCGCGCCCGCGAAAAGGCCGAAGCCATTCGCCGGGCCCGCAAGCTCGCGCGCAAGAAGGCGCAGCGCGAGGGTCTGATCCCGATGAAGCCGAAGCCGACGCTGACCCGTGGTCCGGGCGGACCCGGTGCGGGTGCCGGTGGTGGCGGCCGCGGTCGCGGACCCCGCTAAACTTCCGTTCGCGAAGATTTGCGCGGGCAGATTGCATCTGCCCGCGTTTGCTTTTCTGGCGGCACGCGTCAGTCTAGGCCGCATCTTTGCCGCACGCGAACGTCATGGGTTGGGGAATGACATCGCAGCCAAGCGCCGCCCGGAACGCAATGCCGTTTGCGGCCCTGCTCCTCACGCTCACGCTCTGCGCCTGCCAGACGGTCGGCGGCGGCGCCATCATCGAGGACGAAGAGGTCTTGCGGGCGGCCTCGCCCACCAACCTCGCGTCGCTCTCCGACGTCGTACGCCGCAACCCGACCGATCCGCAGGCCTACAACATGCGCGGCTCCGTCTATGGCCGCGCCCATCGTTATGAAGAAGCGCTCAAGGATTTCAGCGAAGCGATCAAGCTCGATCCGAAATATGCGCAGGCCTACGCCAATCGCGCCCTCGTCTATCGCGAGATGAAGCGGCCGGACCTCGCACTCGCCGATCTCAATCGCGCCATCCGCCTCGATGCCGGATATTCGTCGGCCTATGTCACGCGCGGCATCATCTACCGCACGCAGGGTCAACCGCAGCAAGCGCTCGGCGATTTCAACAAGGCGATCGAGTTGAGCCAGAACAACGCGCAGGCCTTTCACAATCGCGGCCTCGTCTATCAGGCCCAGGGCCTGCATAAGTTTGCGATTGACGATTTCACCACCGCGGTCGGGCTTTCGGTGAACGCGGCCGAACCGTTTCACGCCCGGGGCTTAAGCTATCTCGCGATTGGAGAGCACAAGCGCGCCGCCGAGGACTTCGACGACGCCCTCACCCGCGACGACCGCTCGGTCGAGATCTGGACCAGCCGCGGCCTCGCCTACGAGCGCCTCGGCAACAAGGAACAGGCTGCCGCTTCCTACGCCCGCGCCTTGAACGTCAACCAAGCCTATCAACCTGCGGTCGCCGGCTTCCGCCGTGTCGGCGGACAATATGGCGCGAGCTACAACGTGAATTGACCTGCGCACGTCATCCCGGCCGACCCCGGCGTAAGCCGGGGGAGAGCCGGGATCGTTCTCAGCGATTCGCGGCACGCGGTCCTGGCTCGCGATCGCGCGCCAATGCGCGCTCGCTTGGCCGGGACGACGGAATCGTCATTCCCCTAAAAACTTCCTCACCTCCGCCAGCGCGCCATAGCCGTCGAGTCCTTCATGACCGGCGCCGCGAAAGCGTGCGAAACGTTTCGGCCCTTTGATCATCTCGAACAGCCGCTCGCCCAGCGCTACCGGCACCACGTTGTCACGCTCGCCATGCATGACGAGGACCGGCGCGTTCACCCTGCCGATGCGCCAGTCGGATCGAAACTGATCCTTCATCAGAAGTCGCACGGGAACGAATGGATAGACGCCGACAGCCACATCCGCCGCCGAAGTGAATGGCGCTTCCAGCACAAGGCGCCCGACCGGCCGTTCCGCCGCGAGTGCGACGGCAACGCCGCTGCCGAGCGACTCACCCCACGGCACGATCTGTGTTGCGTCATAGTGCGCTGCCGCGAAGTCATACGCCGCGCGCGCGTCCGCGATCAGCCCGTCCTCGCTCGGGCTTCCGCTCGAGCCGCCATAGCCGCGATAGTTGAGCGCGATCAGGCCGATCCCGTCGTTCACGAGCGCCGCAAAGCGCGGCACACGTAACGACAGCCCGCCCCCATTGCCCTGAAAATAAAGAACGACCGGCTGACCCTCGCGCGACGGCACGTGCCAAATAATTACTCGCTCGCCGTCGGCGGTTGTCAGCACCTCTTCCGCCGCCTGCGCAAGTCCCGCCGACGCAGGCGGGACGCGCTGCCGGTCGGGGAAATACATCAGGCTGCGCTGGGCGACATACATCAGCCCAACGAGCGCAACGTAAAACACGACCAGAAAGACCGCGACAGATTTCACGGCGGGCCTCCGCCTGCCAATCTAACATTCCGCCTATTGCCGAGAACGGCTTTAGCGGTCATGGAAGGGCGCTCTTTCCGCCCGCACCGTCCATCCCGCATACCGCCCATGCAACAGAAGACCCGCTGGGGAATCGTCTTCCTCCTCATTTGCGCCGGCATCATTGCGGCCTTCCAGGTCGGCAAGGCCGCGATCGCGATCCCCGCGCTGCGCGAGGATCTCGATATCAGCCTCGTCTTCGCGTCGTGGATCGTGGGCGCGCTCGGCGCGCTCGGCGCGGTCGTCGGCGTGCCCGCGGGCCTCACCTTCTCGCGCCTGCCGCCGCGCCGCATGATCCTGATCGGCCTCACCGCGCTCGGTGTCGGCAGCATCGCGGGCAGCGTGGCCGGGAACGGCACATTGCTGCTGATCACGCGCGTCGTCGAAGGCTTCGGCTTCATCTGCACCATCCTCTCGACGCCCCGCATGTTCGCGCTTGCGACCGAGCCGCGCGACACGCCGCTCGCCTTCGCGCTGTGGGGTTGTTACATGCCGGCGGGCTCCGCGATCATGATGCTCGCCGGCCCCGCCTTCATCGCAGCATTCGGCTGGCAGGGCTTGTGGCTGTTCAACGGTATCCTGCCGCTCGCCTACGCGGTGCTGCTTGCGTTGCTCGACATTCCCGGCGCCGACACCGCGCAGCCATCGCAGCGCACGCTGCTCGGCGATCTGCGCGAAGGCTTCCGCACGCCCGGCCCGGCGCTGGTCGGCCTCGCCTTCGGCCTCTACACGTTTCAGTACTTCGCGCTCGCGAGCCTGTTCCCCACGCTGCTCGTGGACCGCCTCGGCCTGTCGATTGCAGCGGCGGGGCTCATCAGCGCGGGCACGGTGCTCGCCAACGCCGCCGGCAACCTCGCCGCCGGATTCTTCCTTCGGCTCGGCACGCCGCTCCCGGTCATTCTCGTGGCGGGCTATTTCGCGAGCGGCGCGCTCGCTTTCGGAATATTCAACGACGCAACGCCGGTTGCCGCGGTCGCAATTCTCGCCGCGCTGAGTTTGGCGATCACCGGACTGATCCCGGCGTCGATCTTCGCCGCCGCACCGTCGATCGGCACGACACCGGCGCTGCTCGGCATCACGCTGGGACTCACGACGCAGATCGGCGTGTCGGGCCAGCTCTTCGGCCCGACCGTGCTCGCGGCCTTTGTTGAGCGCTATGGCTGGTCGTTCGCGCCCGTCGTGTTCGTCGCGGTGATGCTGGCCGGCTGTGTGATCGCGCTCGGCCTGCGCCGGGTCATACGCCGCTAGGCCGTTCCGTCGCCGCAATCGGCGTGAATGTCCGGGAGCCGGCTGTTATGCCGCCATAGATGTTGAGCGCTCTCTGTAGGAGCGCGCGGCCGCCGCGGTCCAGCAGGCGATCGACCGCCGAAAGGGGAACGCGCAGCAGCCGCGCCTCGCGATCCCAAACGCCGTAGCCCAGGATCGCTTCGTCGCCCGCGATGCAGAGGCTCGAGCAGAACTCGATCGTCGGCGCGTCGAACACCCACGGATCCGACGAGCGCAGGATCCGGAAGTCGCGGTCGAATTCGATGAACGCGTGCGAATAGCGGTGCGGTTGGCTGTCCCGATGGCGGAAATGCACGACGCAGAGCCAGTTCCGGCGATAGGGCACGACTTGCGACGATCCCGACCAGCCGGCGAATTCGGTCGCAGGCTCCGCCAGGACCTGAAAATCGAAATGCCCATCTGCATCGCAGTGGACGATCTGCGTCGGCGATATCCAATAGACGAATGCCAGCGCTCCATCGAGCACCCGCGGCATCCAGTTTTTCTCGACCGGCATTCCAATGGGTGACGGAACGAAGCGGCACTCCTCGAGCCGATTTCCGTCCAGCCTGCAGAGCGCGAAGGTGTAACGGGCCGGATTGAAACTCGATTTGGCCGCGGCCGCGAACCACCAGCGATCCTGCCAACGGAACAGCCTGCCGTCCTGAAATCCATGTCGGGCGCCGGGACCGGCTCCGCGCCACGCCTCGTCGTCGATCGCCGCCGCCTCCTGCACTCTCAACGAGGAGTCGAGGCGAAGAAGCCAGTTGATCGAGGTCGAGCCAGGCGTGATGCGGTAGATGCCGCCTTCGTCGATGCGATCATTGACGGTTCGCACGAGGGCGAGAAATCCGTCGCCGTCGGCGGCGAGCGATGGATTGCACGGGACAAACTCGCCGGGAATCTGGAACCGATAATACCGCGCACCGGGACAATCGCTCAATCGGAGCAAGCCGCCTCGCGCCTTGAAGCGTGCCATGCGCGCACCGGGCGTGCTCACAGCCCCTTGACGATGTTCTCGACCATCTTCTTGGCGTCGGAAAACAGCATCATCGTGTTGTCGTGGAAGAACAGCTCGTTCTCGATGCCGGCATAGCCCGAGCCCATGCCGCGCTTCACGAACAGCACGGTCTTCGCCTTCTCGACGTCCAGCACCGGCATGCCGTAGATCGGCGAGGTCTTGTCGGTCTTGGCCGCGGGATTCGTCACGTCGTTCGCGCCGATGACAAACGCCACGTCCGCGGTCGCGAATTCCGAGTTGATGTCCTCGAGCTCGAAGACTTCGTCATAGGGCACGTTGGCCTCGGCGAGCAGCACGTTCATGTGGCCCGGCATGCGGCCGGCGACCGGGTGGATCGCGTATTTGATCTCGACGCCTTCTTCCTTGAGCTTGTCCGCCATCTCGCGGAGCGCGTGCTGCGCCTGCGCCACCGCCATGCCGTAGCCCGGCACGACGATCACCTTCGAGGCGTTCTTCATGATGAAGGCTGCGTCGTCCGCCGAGCCCTGCTTGATCGGCCGCGTCTCGGTCTTGCCGGCGTGGCTCACCTCGCCGCCGAAGCCGCCGAGGATCACGGAGATGAAGCTGCGATTCATCCCCTTGCACATGATGTAGGACAGGATCGCGCCCGACGAGCCCACGAGCGCCCCCGTGATGATGAGCGCCGCGTTGCCGAGCGTGAAGCCGATGCCCGCCGCCGCCCAGCCCGAGTACGAGTTCAGCATCGAGATCACGACCGGCATGTCCGCGCCGCCGATCGGGATGATGATGAGGACGCCGAACGCAAAGGCGATCAGCGCGATCAGCCAGAAATCGATCTGGCTTTGCGACACCACGAGCCCGTAGATGAAGAAAATCAGCGCCGCCGCAAGCGCGATGTTGATGAAATGTCGTCCCGGCAGCAGGATCGGCGCGCCGCTCATGCGGCCCGAGAGCTTCATGAAGGCGATGATCGAACCTGAGAATGTGACCGCGCCGATGGCCGTGCCGAGCGACATCTCCACGAGCGTCGCCTTCTTGATGGCGCCGACCGCTCCGATGCCGAAGGCTTCCGGTGCGTAGAACGCGCCGGCTGCGACCAGCACCGCCGCGAGGCCAACGAGCGAATGGAACGCGGCGACGAGCTCGGGCATCTGCGTCATGGCGATGCGCCGCGCGATGAAGGCGCCAATGCCGCCGCCGACCGCAAGCCCGCCGATCACCAGCGCCCAGCCGATGCCGGACGGCGGCGACGCCGCGAGCGTGGTGACGATCGCGATCGCCATGCCGGCCATGCCGAAGAAATTGCCCTGCCGCGATGTCTCCGGGCTCGACAGCCCGCGCAGTGCGAGGATGAACAGGACGCCGGAGACGAGATAAAGGAGCGCGACGAGATTGGCGTTCATTGGTAGCCCTCAAACTCGTCGTCCCGGGCGAGGGCCGCGACCGCGGCCCGAGACCCGGGACCGTTCGCGGTCTGCCGATGACGGTCCCGGATCGCGGCCGTTGGCCGCGTCCGGGACGACGAAGATATCGCGAACCGCATCACTTTTTCTTCTTCTGGTACATCGCGAGCATCCGTTGCGTGACCAGGAAGCCGCCGAAGATATTCACCGCGGCGAGCACCAGCGCGACGAAGCCCATGCCGCGCGCCCACCAAACCCCCTCCGCGTTTGCTGCCGCCTCGACGCCGACGGCGAGCAGCGCGCCGACTACGATCACCGACGAGATCGCGTTTGTCACCGACATCAGCGGCGTATGCAGCGCCGGCGTCACCGACCAGACGACGTAATAGCCGACGAAGACGGCAAGCACGAAAGTCGTGAGCTGGAAGACAAAAGGATCGACTTCGCTCATCAAGCGCTCCTCACCCCTTCTTCTGGAAACTCGGGTGCACCACGGCGCCGTCGCGCGTCAGCAGCGTCGCCTTCACGATTTCGTCGTCCCAGGGCACGTTCAGCTTCTTTTCCTTGTCGATCAGCAGTTCGACAAAGGCGAACAGGTTCTTGGCGTAAAGACTCGACGACGTCGCCGCGAGCCGGCCGGGCACGTTGAGATACCCCGCGATCTTCACGCCGTTCGCGTCGATCACTTCGCCCGGTTTCGAAAGTTCGCAATTGCCGCCGCGTTCGACCGCGAGATCGACGATGACGGAGCCCGGCTTCATCGATTCGACCATGGCCTTGGATACGAGCTTCGGCGAGGGCCT
>JAICQA010000255.1 GCA_025929595.1 Xanthobacteraceae bacterium | reverse complement strand
TTCGCGAGCGGCGCGGCGGCGCCCGCGCGCGCGGGCGTGACGATGTTCAAGGCGGCGCGGCGCACCGGCAAGATCGGCGTCAATCTCGCCGCCGACATGACGCGCATCGTGCGTTCCGGCCGTGGCGGACGGGCGGTGGCGGCGCTCGCCGATGTCGGACGCATCGAGGCCAAGGCCGGCGCACGGGCGGCGATGGAAGGCATGAAGCACGCCGATGACGTTGCCGACCTCGCCAAGGTCGGCAAGCTCGCAGAGCGAAACGGCAGCACGACGCTTGCGATCCTGAAGACGCTCGGCCGCGGTGCGATCGCGCTCGGCGCGGGTGCGGTCACGGGCGCGCTCTGGGTCATGGGTGCCGCCACCAATATTTTCCTGCTGGTGCTCACGGTCTCCACGCTGTTCGCGGTGCTCGTGCGCTGGCTGTGGCGGGCGGGCCGGCTCGCTTTCCGCGGCGGACGCTACGTTACCTGGAGCATTGCGGCCACGGCCTGACTCCTCTGCGCGTCAAGTCTTGCGCGGGCTTTGTAGTCCGCTAAGACCTTCCCATGCCAAGTTTCCAGAACGGCGACGTTGAGATTGCCTATCTCGACGAAGGTGAGGGCGAGCCAATCCTGCTCGTCCACGGCTTCGCGTCGAACAAGGAAGTGAACTGGGTCAACCCGGGCTGGGTCTCGGCGCTCAAGGGCGACGGACGGCGCGTGATCGCGTTCGATCATCGCGGGCATGGCCAGTCCACGAAGCTATATGACATCGAGGCGTACGGCGTCGACAAGATGGCGCTCGATGCCGCCGCGCTCCTCGATCATCTGAACATCAAACGCGCGGATGTTCTCGGCTATTCGATGGGCGGTCGGGTCACCGGTCAACTCGCCTATGCGCATGGCGACCGCGTGCGCTCGGCGATCATCGGCGGCATCGGCATCCGGCTGTGCGAGGCCGGATTCAACAGCGACAAGATTGCGGACGCGCTAGAGGCGCCGACGGCGGACGGCATCACCGACGCGCAGGCCCTCGGCTTTCGCATGTTCGCGCTGCAAACCAGGAGCGATATGAAGGCGCTCGCCGCCTGCATGCGTAACACCAATCGCACGATTTTGCGCGAGGCGGCGGCCGCGATCCGCGTGCCGGTGCTGATCGCGACCGGTACCGAAGACACCATCGCGGGCTCGGGCGACGAGCTTGGCGCGCTCATCCCCGGCTCGAAAGTGCTCAATATTCCCGGCCGAGATCACATGTTCGCCGTCGGCGACCGCGTTTTCAAGCAAGGCGTATTGGAATTCTTGAAGCAAAGGCCCTGATGTTAGAGCGCACCCCAAAAACCCAAACCTTCATTGGCGCGGCGGGCAACAAGCTCGCCGCCGACTCTTATGGCAGCGGCGAGCGTGGCGCGATCCTGCTGCATGGCGGCGGGCAGACGCGACATGCGTTCGCAGGCACGGCGCAAGCGCTCGCGAAATCCGATTGGACTGCCTTCACCATCGACCAGCGCGGCCACGGCGACTCCGATTGGGTCGAGGGCGGGCACTACAGCGTGTTCGATTTCGCCGATGACATCGCGAAAGTCGCAGGTGAAATCGCGAAGCGGTTCGGCTCGGCCCCGGCGCTGATCGGCGCTTCGCTCGGCGGCATGGCAGGCATGATCGCGGAAGGCAAAGCGGCGAAGATGAATCTGCCGCCGAATTTCTCGGCGCTCGTGCTGGTGGACGTGACACCGCGCATCGATATCGAGGGCGCTTCAAAAATCCGCAGCTTCATGCGCGGGCGGGCGCGCGAGGGTTTCGGCAGCATCGAGGAGGCGGCCGACGCCGTCGCCGAATATCTGCCGCACCGGCCGCGGCCGTCGTCAAACGAAGGGCTGCGAAAGAATTTGCGGCTTCATCCCGACGGCCGCTGGCGTTGGCATTGGGACCCGCTCTTTTTCGACGGGCCGCACCCGGTCAGCGCCGACCGGGATGAGCAGGAGAAGGCGCGCATCGAAGGTGCGCGCTCGCTCCGCATCCCGGCGCTCCTGGTGCGCGGCGCCTCGTCGGAGTTGGTGAAGGAAGAGCACGTGCGTGAATTTCTGGAGCTTGCCCCGCACGCCAAATTCGTGGACGTCGCGGGCGCGCGGCACATGGTGGCCGGGGACAAGAACGATGTGTTCTCGGCGGCGATTCTGGAATTCCTCGCTGATCTCCCGGCCGCTGCCTCGGCGAAAAAATAGACGTTTGAATCGGTTAGGGCGGGGCGCTTGGCGTTCGATTCAACGAACGAGCGCAAACGCTTGAGTCCGGCATTCCGCAGCAAGAGACTGTTAATTCAACTTCCACCGCAGATTCAGGCTGCATTTGTTCGGGGTCTGTGCTGCACATTTTGCGGTTCCCCGCGTTAACCCGGAACGTGGTAGAACCCGCCTGACAAGTTCAGGGAGTATTCCCATGGCACAGCGCCAGCCGAAATTGGCGGGCGGCCTCGACACCGTCGATCCGGTGTGGGCGCGCGTCCGCGACGAGGCGGCGGAGATCGCTGCGCGCGAGCCGCCGCTTGCGAGCTTCATCTTTGCGACCGTCCTCAACCACGACACCCTCGAGCGCACGATCGCGCAGCGCATCGCGGACAGGCTCGATCATCCGAACCTGCCGGGCGAGTTGATCGCGCAGGCTTACGACGACTTGTTCGAGGCCGAGCCCCATGTGGGCGAGGCATTCCGTGCCGATATCGTCGCGGTTGCCGAGCGCGACCCGGCGACCACGCGTTATGTGGAGCCGGTGCTCTATTACAAAGGCTTCCACGCGCTGCAGACACATCGTCTCGCGCATTTCCTGTGGCATCGCGGTCGCAAGGACTTCGCGCTTTATCTTCAGAGCCGTGCGTCATCGATCTATGGTGTTGACATCAACCCGGCGACCAGGATCGGCCGCGGCGTGTTCATCGATCACGGCACCGGCGTTGTGATCGGCGCGACGGCGGTGATCGAGGACGACGTCTCGCTCCTGCAGGGCGTGACGCTCGGCGGCACCGGCAAGGAAAAGGGCGACCGCCATCCGAAAATCCGCAAGGGTGTGCTCATCGGCGCCGGCGCGAAGGTGCTCGGCAATATCGAGGTCGGTTCATGCTCGCGCGTGGCGGCCGGCTCGGTGGTGCTGAAGCCCGTCCCGCCCAACACGACGGTCGCCGGTATCCCGGCGCGCGTGGTCGGTAAGGCCGACTGCGGCGACAGCCCGGCGCGCAGCATGGACCAGTTCTTCGAGATGCCGACCTTCGCAGGCGAGGCGATCTAAGGAATTTGCCTCGTTATTGCCCGCAGGGCGCTCGCGTCGCTCGTCATGCGGGCGGCTTGCGGGAAAGCAGTTGGCGCGGGTAGGTTGCCCGCGCCTTTGCATTTTTGAGTCCGGAGAACCCCTTGGACCGTCAGGAACTCGACCGTCTGCAAACCTATCTGCGCCGCATGCTGAACCCGGAAATCGGGCTCGCCGCGCGTGCGCGGCGCGACGACATGGCGGAAATCATTCTCAACGACGAGCCGATCGGCCGCATCACGCTCGACGAGGAAGACGGCGAGAAGGCCTACAACGTCACCGTGCCGATCGAGATGCCGTCCGCGCAGCCGAACCTTAACGAGGCGGTGCGCGGCAAGTTCGGCAATCCGCGGCTGCGTGTCGTGCCGCGCCCGAAGAAAACGGACTCGTCCGAAATCTATCTCGACGACGAGTATATCGCGGTGCTGTTCCGCGACGACGCATCGGGCCGCACCTGGACGTTCGAGATGGCGGTGCTCGACTTCGACCTCGATCCGGACGCGCAGATCTGATCCGGCGTTCCCTCCTCGTTTCCTGAGACCATCCATGCCGCTCTATTCCCTCGACGGCGTCAGCCCCGAATTGCCCGCGAGCGGCAAATACTGGATCGCGCCGGACGCGTCGTTGATCGGTAAGGTGCGCATCAGGGAAGGCGTCAGCATCTGGTTCGCCGCGGTGCTGCGCGGCGACAACGAGTGGATCGAGATCGGCGAAGATTCCAATGTGCAGGACGGCTGCGTGCTGCATACCGACCCCGGCTTTCCACTTACAACGGGAAAAGGTTGCACGCTCGGTCATCGCGCCGTCGTGCATGGCTGCACGGTCGGCGACAACAGCCTGATCGGCATGGGCGCGGTGCTCCTGAATGGCGCCAGGATCGGCAAGAACTCGATCGTCGGGGCTGGTGCGCTCGTCACCGAGGGCAAGGAATTTCCCGACAACGCGTTGGTCGTCGGCTCGCCCGCGCGCTCGATCCGCACGCTCGATGAGAAGGCGGCGGGGATGCTTAAGCTTGCGGCGAAGTCCTATAGCGACCGCTGTCCGCTTTAAGCGTCAAGCTTCAAGCGCATCGACTGACGCGCGGTTCTTGCAGGTGGACGCGCCGAAGCAACTGCACT
>JAICQA010000270.1 GCA_025929595.1 Xanthobacteraceae bacterium | reverse complement strand
CGGGCAGGGGATCGAGCCGGCGCAGGATCGCGTCATCTGCGTGCTGCCGCTATTTCATATCTATGCGCTCACGAGCGTCATGCTGCGCGCAGTGAAATCGGGCAACGAGCTGATGCTGCGGCCGCGCTTCGATGCGGAGTCGATCATTCGCGACATTGAAGTGAAGGGCGCGACGGCGTTTCCCGGCGTGCCGACCATGTGGATCGCGCTCAACGCGGTGCCGGGGATCGAGAAGCGCGATCTTTCCTCGCTCAAGCATTGCTATTCGGGCGGTGCGCCGATGCCGGTCGAGGTGCAGCAGCGTTTCGAGCGGCTCACCGGCCATTCGATCCGCGGCGGCTGGGGCATGACCGAAACGTCGCCCGCCGGCACGAACCTTCCCTATCACGGCGCGTTTCCACCCGGCACGATCGGCCTGCCGCTGCCCGGCATTGTGATCGACGTGGTGGCGCTCGACGATCCGACGCGCGTGCTCGGCTTCGGCGAAGTCGGCGAGATGCGCATCAAGGGGCCGAATGTCTTCAAGGGCTACTGGAATAAGCCCGAGGAAACGGCAGCTTCTTTCGTCGGCGATTTCTTCCTGACCGGCGACATCGTCTACATGCAGGAAGACGGCTACCTGTTCCTGGTCGACCGCAAGAAGGACATGATCATTTGCGGCGGCTTCAACGTCTATCCGCAGGTGGTCGAGCAGGCGATCTACGAGCACCCCGACGTGCAGGAAGTCATGGTGATCGGCGTGAAGGACGCCTATCGCGGCGAGGCGGCGAAAGCGTTCGTGCGGCTGCGCGACGGCGCGCCTGAGCTCACGTTAGAGGTGCTCACCAAATTTCTCGCCGACAAGGTCGGCAAGCACGAGATGCCGACGGCCCTCGAAATTCGTCCGGCGCTGCCGCGCACTTCGGTCGGCAAACTGTCCAAGAAAGAATTGATTGAGGAAGAGCGCGCGAAGCACGCCGCGAGCGCGCCCGAAGCCCTGAAACGTGCGAGGTCCTGAACATGCGTCAAGCCGTCATCGTTTCCACTGCCCGCACGCCGATCGGCAAGGCCTATCGCGGCGCGTTCAACAACACGCATGGCGCGACGCTCGGCGCGCATGCGGTGCAGCACGCGGTCGAGCGGGCGAAGATCGAGCCCTCGGAAGTGGAAGACGTGATCATGGGCTGCGCGCTCCCCGAACGTGCGACGGGCGGCAATATCGCGCGGCAGATTGCGTTGCGCGCCGGCCTGCCGGTCACGACCTCGGGCATGACGGTGAACCGCTTCTGCTCGTCGGGCCTGCAGACGATCGCGCTCGCGGCGCAGCGGGTGATGACGGGCGAGGCGGATGTGCTGGTGGCCGGCGGGCTCGAGAGCATCAGTCTCGTGCAGGACGGCCGCGTGCCGCCGGTTCATGACTCGTGGCTCCTCGACCACAAGCCCGCGATCTACATGACCATGATCGAGACCGCCGACAATGTCGCGGAGCGCTATCAGGTGACGCGCGAGGCGCAGGACGCCTTCGCGCTGGAAAGCCAGAAGCGGACGGCGGCGGGGCAGGCGGCGGGCCGCTTCGATGCCGAGATCGTGCCGATGCCGACCGTGAAGAAGGTCGTCAACAAGGAAACGAAAGAAGAGACCCTTGAGGACACGCTCCTGAAGAAGGACGAAGGCAATCGCGCCGACACGACACTCGAGGGCTTGCGCGGTCTTCAGCCGGTGCGCGAAGGGCACTTCATTACGGCCGGCAATGCGAGCCAGCTTTCGGACGGCGCGTCGGCTTGCGTCGTGATGGACGCGAAGCTTGCGGAAAAGAAGGGCCTGAAGCCACTCGGCACGTTCCGCGGCTTTGCTGTGGCGGGCTGCGAGCCCGACGAAATGGGGATCGGGCCGGTGTTCGCGGTGCCGCGCTTGCTGGACCGGCAGGGTGTGAAGATTTCCGACATCGACTTGTGGGAACTGAATGAGGCCTTCGCCAGCCAGGCACTTTATTGCCGCGACCGACTCGGCATTCCGCAGGAGCGGCTGAATGTCGACGGCGGCGCGATCTCCATCGGCCATCCCTACGGCATGAGCGGCGCGCGCATGACCGGGCATATCCTGATCGAGGGACACCGGCGCGGGGCGAAGCTCGGCGTCGTCACCATGTGCATCGGCGGCGGCATGGGCGCCGCGGGGTTGTTTGAGATTCATTGAAATGCGCGCACCTGAAACTAGCTCCGTTCATTCCCGCGTAAGCGGGAATCCAGAACAGGTCGCGAGGCACTTGTGGCTCTGGGTCCCCGCTTTCGCGGGGACGAGCGGTCGGTGATTTGGAGGGAAAAATGGACCTGCGCTTCACGCCCGAAGAAAATGCATTCCGCGAGGAAGTGCGTGCGTTCTTCAAGGCGAGCGTTCCGGACGTCACGCGCCGCAAGCTGGTCGAGGGGCGGCGGTTGACCAAGGAAGAAATCGTCGGCTGGGCGCGCATCCTCAACAAGAAGGGCTGGGGCGTGCCGCATTGGCCGAAGGAGCATGGCGGCGCCGGCTGGACGCCGACGCAGCAATACATCTTCCTTGAAGAGCGCGAGAAGGCGCCGGCGCCGGAGCCGATCGCCTTCGGCTCGCAGATGGTCGGGCCCGTCATCATCGCCTTCGGCAGCGAGCAGCAGAAGAAGCACTTCCTGCCGCGCATCGCGAACGCCGACGATTTCTGGTGCCAGGGTTTCTCCGAGCCCGGCTCGGGCTCGGACCTCGCGTCCCTCAAGACGACCGCGAAGCGCGCCGGCAACGAGTGGGTCATCAACGGCCAGAAGACCTGGACCACCTACGCGCAATATGCCGACTGGATTTTCGTGCTGGCGCGCACGGACGCGGCTGCAAAGAAGCAGGAAGGCATTTCCTTCATTCTCGTCGACATGAAGACGCCGGGCGTGACCGTGCGGCCGATCCAGACCATCGACGGCGGCTTCGAGGTGAATGAGGTGTTCTTCGACGACGTGAAGGTGCCGCTCGAAAATCTCGTCGGGCAGGAGAACAAGGGCTGGGACTACGCCAAGTTCCTGCTGAGCAACGAGCGCACCGGCATTGCCCGTGTCGGCATCTCGAAGGAACGGCTGCGTCGCGTAAAAGAACTGGCGGGCATCGAACTCGAAGGCGGCCAGCCGCTGATCGAGGACGAACGCTTCCGCATCAAGCTCGCGCAGGTGGAAGTCGAACTGAAGGCGCTCGAGATGCTTCAGTTGCGCGTCGTCGCGGCACGCCGCACCGGCGACAACAAGCCGGACCCGGCGTCGTCCATTCTCAAGATCAAGGGTTCGGAGTTGCAGCAGTCGATCACCGAGCTCGCGCTCGAAGTGGTCGGTCCCTACGCCATGCCGCTCGATCCGGGCCAGGACGACCTGTTGCGCAACGAGCCTCCGGTGGGGCCGGACTGGGCGGGGCCGATCGCGCCGACCTATTTCAACTATCGCAAGGTCTCGATCTACGGCGGGACGAACGAGATTCAGAAGAACATCATCGCGAAGGCGGTGCTGGGGCTGTGAACAAGAGGCAGAATATTCCGCTCGTCCCCGCGAAAGCGGGGATCCAGCGCGGGAATGAGCGGAATTCGGGGTGGCCGAAGGGGCAAGAATAAAAATGGACTTTGAGTTGAGTGAGGAGCAGCGGCTGCTCAAGGACAGCGTCGAGCGGCTGTTCGCCGATCGTTACGATTTCGAGACACGGCAACGCTTCACGCAGTCGGCCGAAGGGTTCGGCCGCGATGTCTGGACGCAATATGCCGATCTCGGTCTGCTCGGGCTGCCCTTCGAAGAAAAGCATGGCGGCTTCGGCGGCGGACCCGTGGAGACCATGATCGTGATGGAGGCGATGGGGCGGGCGCTGGCGCTCGAGCCCTATCTCGCGACCGTGGTGCTCGGCGGTGGGCTGCTGCGTCATGCCGGGACCGATGCGCAGCGCAGCGATATTCTGGCGAAGATTGCCGACGGCACGCTGATGCTCGCCTTCGCCCATACCGAGCGGCAGTCGCGCTACGACCTCGCGGACGTCGCCACGGAAGCCAAGAAAAACGGCGCGGGCTGGCGGCTCGACGG
>JAICQA010000354.1 GCA_025929595.1 Xanthobacteraceae bacterium | reverse complement strand
TCAATTACATCAGCCACGGCATCGCCAAGCGTCCCGGCATGTCGGAGAGCAAGCCCGTGCGCGGGGTTGACGAGGATACGGACACCAAGCCGGGCGAGGACGGCAAGAAGAAAGCCGACGCGCTCGAGGCTTATTGCGTGAATCTCAACAAGAAGGCGCGCGACGGCAAGATCGACCCGCTGATTGGGCGCGACAGCGAGATTTCGCGCACGATCCAGGTGCTGTGCCGCCGTCAGAAGAATAATCCGCTGTTCGTCGGCGACCCCGGCGTCGGCAAGACGGCGATCGCCGAAGGGCTCGCGCGCCGCATCGTGCAGGGCGAGGTGCCGGAAGTGCTCAAGACCTCGACGGTCTTCGCGCTCGACATGGGCACACTCCTGGCCGGCACGCGCTATCGCGGCGACTTCGAGGAGCGGCTGAAGCAGGTCATCAAGGAGCTTGAGGCCTATCCGAACTCCATCGTCTTCATCGACGAGATTCACACGGTCATCGGGGCCGGCGCCACTTCGGGCGGGGCGATGGACGCTTCGAATTTGCTCAAGCCTGCGCTCGCATCGGGATCGCTGCGCTGTATCGGCTCGACGACGTACAAAGAGTACCGCCAGTATTTCGAGAAAGACCGCGCGCTCGTTCGCCGCTTCCAGAAGATCGACGTGAACGAGCCGTCGCCCTCCGACGCGATCGAAATTCTCAAGGGCCTCAAGCCCTATTTCGAGGACTATCACCGCCTGCGCTACACGAACGATGCCATCAAGGCGGCGGTCGATCTCTCCGTGCGCTACATCCACGACCGCAAGCTGCCGGACAAGGCGATCGACGTGATCGACGAGTCGGGCGCAGCGCAAATGCTGCTGCCGGAGAGCCGCCGCAAGAAGACGATCGGCGTCAAGGAGATCGAGACGACGATCGCCACGATGGCGCGTGTCCCGCCGAAGACCGTGTCGAAGGATGACGCCGAAGTGCTCGGCAATCTCGAGACGACGCTGCGACGCGTGGTCTATGGCCAAGACAAGGCGCTTGAGGCGCTGTCATCCGCGATCAAGCTCGCGCGTGCGGGATTGCGCGAGCCGGAGAAGCCGATCGGCTCGTACCTGTTTTCGGGTCCCACGGGCGTCGGCAAGACCGAAGTCGCGCGCCAGCTCGCGGCATCGCTCGGCGTGCCGATCCATCGCTTCGATATGTCCGAGTACATGGAGCGGCACACGGTGTCGCGCCTGATCGGCGCACCTCCGGGCTATGTCGGTTTCGATCAGGGCGGGCTGCTTACGGACAACGTGGACCAGACGCCGCATTGCGTGCTGCTGCTCGATGAAATCGAGAAGGCGCATCCGGATCTGTTCAACATCCTGTTGCAGGTCATGGATCACGGCAAGCTGACCGACCACAACGGCAAGCAGGTCGACTTCCGCAACGTCATTCTCATCATGACGACGAATGCAGGCGCGTCGGACATGGCGCGGGCGGCCTATGGCTTCACGCGTTCAAGGCGTGAGGGCGACGATGTGGAGGCGATCAACCGTCTGTTCACGCCGGAGTTCCGTAACCGTCTCGATGCGGTCATCACCTTCTCGCATCTGCCGCAGGACGTGATCAAAAAGGTGGTCGAGAAGTTCGTCCTCCAGCTCGAAGCCCAACTCGCCGATCGTGCGGTGTCGATCGAGCTCACGCCCGAGGCGGCCGACTGGCTGGTCGACCGCGGCTACGACGAATCCATGGGCGCGCGGCCGATGGCGCGGCTCATTCAGGAGCATATCAAGAAACCGCTGTCGGACGAGTTGTTGTTCGGCAAGCTCAAGACCGGCGGCCATGTGCGCGTGATCGTGCGCGAGGACGACGGCATCAAGTCGCTCGGCTTCGATTATCTCGAGGGACCGGTGACGCCGAAGCCCGAGAAGGTGACGCCGAAGAAGAAGCGGCGCGCGCCGCGGGCGGCCAAGCCGAAGCCGAAGAAGCCGGGCGGCGAGGGCGGCGGCGGTCCGTCGGCCCCGAAGCCGGGCGGCAGCCCGGTGCCGAAGGTGCCGCTGGTGCGGGCTTAAGGCTCTGCATTGCTGACAACACCGTCATGCCCGAGCTTATCGCGGGCATCCGCGCCTTGACATGGGCTCTGCCGTTAGACGTGGATGACAACGCAACTCGGGCCTGTCCGAGTTGCGTCTATTAACCTTGCCCAAGTCGGATAAATCCGAATTGGGTGACAAGCCCGGCCATGGCGATTCAATTTGCTCGGGCGAGTGACAATCAAACGCCCGTGTCCGAATCCTCTCCTTCCCAGCAACTGAATGCCGAGCCGCCCGTCCACGCGCTGGGATGGTTCGGTCGCGGCGTGATCGCCGGCCTGACGTCGGTGCAGGGGCTGGTGCTGTTCGCCTCCATGGTCGGATTCGGCGGCCTGTGCCGCGACATCGGGTTTCCGCTGGGCGCCGCGATGCTGTCCACCTTGATGGTCTGGGCGCTGCCGGCGCAGGTACTGGTGGTCGGCGGTTACGCGGCGGGGAGTGCGGCGGCGGTGATCGCGCTCGCGGTCGGTCTCTCATCCATCCGCATGTTCCCGATGACGGCGGCCATCATGCCCTATCTGCGCGGGCGCTCTACGAGCATTGCCGCGCAGTTCTTCGCGGCGCATTTCGTTGCGGTGACAGCGTGGATCGAAGGGATGCGGCGGCTGCCGCGCTTGCCGGCCGATGCGCGATTGCCGTTCTTTTTCGGACTTGGGATTCTGTTGATCCTTTCCGCGACGTTGGCGACACTGATCGGCTTCTTCCTCGCCGGCACGCTGCCGCGATCGTTCGCCGCCGGTCTGCTGTTTTTGACGCCGCTCTCCTTTCTCATCCAGCTCTCGCACAACGCGCGCGATCTCGTGGATCGGCTCGCGCTCGTGTTCGGCCTTGCTCTCGCGCCCGTCTTTGCCGAGTTCGGCGGACGGCTCGATCTGCTGTGGACCGGACTCGTTGGTGGTGCGGCGGCGTGGGGCATACATCG
>JAICQA010000039.1 GCA_025929595.1 Xanthobacteraceae bacterium | reverse complement strand
GGTCGAGTTGGCGTAGGACACGCGGATATAGCCTTCGCCGAGAATGCCGAAGTCCGGCCCGCCGATGATGGCGACGCCTGACTCCTCCAGAAGTGCCGAGGCGAGGGGCTTCGCCTTCCAGCCGGTATTCTTCACGTTGGGGAATGCATAAAAGGCGCCCTTCGGCGTACGGCAGGAAACGCCGGGCAGCTTGTTCAATCCTTCGACCACCACTTTGCGGCGGCGGTCGAACTCTGCAACCATTTTCCTCGCGTCGTCCTGCGGGCCGGTAAGTGCGGCGATGCCCGCGAACTGTGTCGGCGCGTTGACGCAGGAATAGAGATTGACCGCGAGCTTGCGGGCGTAGTCGTAAAGCTTCTGCGGCCAGATCGAATAGCCGAGCCGCCAGCCGGTCATGGCGTAGGTCTTCGACCAGCCGTTCAGAATGATGAGCCGGTCGCGGATCGACGGATAGTTCAGGAGCGTGACGTGTTCCTCGCCGTCGTATGTCATCTGGTCGTAAATCTCGTCCGACAGGATCGCGACGTCGGGGAATTTTTCGAGACCCGCGACGAGCTTGTCGATCTCCGCCTTCGGCGCGACGCCGCCGGTCGGATTGGCGGGCGAGTTGAGGATCAGGAGCCGCGTCTTCGACGTGATCAGCTTCAGCGTCTCGTCGGCCGAAAACGCAAAATTGTTTTCTTCGCGGATCGGCACGGGGATCGGCCGCGCGCCGGTGAATTCGATCATCGACCGATAAATCGGGAAGCCGGGGTCGGGATAGAGAATGTCCACGCCCGGTTCGCCGAACATCATGATTGCCATGTACATGGTCGGCTTGCCGCCGGGTGCGATAAAGACGAGATCGGGCGATACTTCCGCCTTGAAGCGCTTGTGCAGGTCGGCGGCGACCGCCTCGCGCAAGGGCTTGATGCCGGTCGCGGGCGTGTAGCCGTGATGGCCGTCCCGGATCGCCTTAATCGCGGCTTCCGCGATGTGCGGCGGAGTCGGGAAGTCGGGCTGGCCGATGCCGAGATTGATGATGTCGCGCCCCTGGCCGGCCAGTTCGGTGGCGCGGGCCAGAACGGCAAAGGCGTTTTCCTCTCCGATCCGGTCGAAGGCGGCGACGGTACGCAGCATGGGCATTCCTCCGGGCCATGGCCCGCAGATTGATTTTGCGGCGACATTAGGCGCATAAATTATAGGAAATCAAATCCGCGAACGGGTTTGAGCCGCCGCCCGTTGGCTGCGGCAGCGGGAGGAATAACCATGGCCGGCAAGAAGGGAAATGGCGCAGGCGTCAAGCTGCGCTCGCAGATCTGGTTCGATAATCCCGACGATCCGCACATGTCGGCGATGTATATCGAGCGCTACATGAATTACGGCCTGTCGCGCGAAGAGCTGCAATCCGGCAAGCCGATCATCGGCATCGCCCAGACGGGCTCCGATCTCTCGCCCTGCAATCGTCACCATGTGCAGCTCGCGGAGCGCGTGCGCGAAGGCATCCGCCAGGCCGGCGGCATTGCGTTCGAATTCCCGGTGCATCCCATCCAGGAAACCGGCAAGCGACCGACGGCGGCGCTCGACCGCAACCTCGCCTATCTCGGCATCGTCGAGGTGCTCTACGGCTATCCGATCGACGGCGTCGTATTGCTGACCGGCTGCGACAAGACCACGCCGGCCTGCATCATGGCGGCGGCGACGGTGAACATTCCGGCCATCGTCCTGTCGGGCGGGCCGATGCTGAACGGCTGGTTCAAGGGCGAGCGCACGGGCTCGGGCACGATCAAGTGGAAGGCGCGCGAGCTTGTGGCCGCAGGCGAGATCAACGACCAGCAATATGTCGACCTCGTCGCGTCGGCCGCGCCCTCCATCGGTCATTGCAACACGATGGGCACGGCCTCGACCATGAACGGGCTCGCGGAAGCGCTCGGCATGTCGTTGCCGGGTTGCGCGGCGATCCCCGCGCCGTATCGCGAGCGGCCGGAGATTTCCTACCTGACCGGCATTCGCATCGTTGAGTTGGTGCACGAGAATCTGCGTCCCTCGGACATCCTCACGCGCGAGGCGTTCGAGAACGCGATCGTCGTCAATTCCGCGATTGGCGGCTCGACCAATGCGCCGGTTCATCTGAATGCCATCGCGCGCCATATCGGCGTGCCGCTCTCGGTGGACGACTGGCAGAAGCACGGCCACGCCATTCCGCTGCTCGTGAACATGCAGCCGGCGGGCAAGTATCTCGGCGAGGAATTCTATCGCGCGGGCGGAATCCCGGCGGTGGTCGCCGAACTGATCGGCGCCGGAAAAATTCATGAGGGCGCCAAGACGGTGAACGGAAAGTCCATCGGCGAGAACTGCAAGGGCAAGTTCTCGTGGGATCGCGATGTGATCCGTGCCTACAACGAGCCGCTGGTGAAGGACGCGGGCTTCATCGTGCTGCGCGGCAATCTGTTCGACAGCGCGATCATGAAAACGAGCGTGATCTCCAAGGAATTTCGCGACCGCTATCTGTCGAACGCGAAGGACCCGGAAGCGTTCGAGGGCAAGGCGGTGGTATTCGACGGGCGAGAAGACTATCACGCGCGCATCGAGGACCCCTCGCTCGGCGTCGACGAGAACACGATGCTGTTCATGCGCGGCGCGGGGCCGATCGGCTATCCGGGTGCCGCGGAAGTCGTGAATATGCAGCCGCCTGCGGCGCTTTTGAAAAAAGGCATCAAGTCGCTGCCCTGCATCGGCGACGGCCGTCAGTCGGGCACGTCCGGCTCGCCGTCGATCCTGAACGCGTCGCCGGAAGCGGCGGCGGGCGGCGGGCTTGCGATCCTGAAAACCGGCGACCGCGTGCGCATCGACCTCCGGAAGGGCGAGGCGAACATTCTGATCTCGGACGGCGAAATCGCCGAGCGGCGCGCCGAACTGCAAAAGCGCGGCGGCTATCAGTATCCGGCCAGCCAGACGCCGTGGCAGGAAATCCAGCGCAGCATGATCGACCAGCTCTCCGAGGGCATGGTGCTGAAGCCCGCGATCAAGTTCCAGCGCGTGGCGCAGACTTCGGGAATCCCGCGGGACAGTCACTGATGCACACGCTCGCGGAGAAGCGGCGCGAGTTCAAAAAGCTGCACGAGGCGGGTTGCCTCGTGCTGCCGAATCCGTGGGACATCGGCAGCGCACGCTATCTGCAGGGGCTGGGCTTCAAGGCACTCGCGACCACGAGCGCCGGCGCGGCCTTTGCGCTGGGCTATGCCGACAACGAGGTGCCGCTCGATGTCATGCTGCACCACCTGCGCGACATCGCGAAAGCAGTCGACGTGCCGGTGAGCGCCGACTTCGGCAACTGCTTCGCGCACGATCCGAAGACAGTGGGCACGAATGTCCGCGCCGCGATCGAGACGGGCGTTGCGGGCGTTTCAATCGAGGATAACTCGGGTGACCGCAACAAGCCGCTCTATGACCTCGCGCACGCTGTCGAGCGCGTGAAGGCGGCAGTGTCGGCGGTCGAGCACAGCGGCACGGGCGTCGTGCTGACGGCGCGGGCCGAGAATTTCCTCGTCGGCAAGCCGGACCTGAATGACGCGATCGAGCGGATCAGGGCTTACGCGGACGCGGGCGCGCATTGCCTTTACATTCCGGGCATCAAGACGCGCGAGCAGATCGCGGCGGTGGTGAAGGCGGTGGCGCCGAAGCCGGTGAATGTACTCGTGGGCGGACCGAGCGAATTCACGGTGCAGGATCTCGCCGCGCTCGGCGTTCGCCGTATTTCGACGGGCAGCGGGCTGGCGCGTGTCGCCTGGGGCGGTTTTGTGCGCGCCGCCGGTCAATTGGCGCAGGGCGGCCGGTTCGACGGCTTCAAGGATTCGGCGTCCCATCCCGAACTGAATAAATTTTTCCATGAAGACCTCGCGAGGCGCCCCAAGCCGTGAGTTCGCCGTCGGAGCCGTCGCCGCAGTCCGGTTTGCCGGTCGGCCTGGCCGTCGATACGACGCCCGCACAGCGTCCCGGCCCCGTGACGCTTGCAGGCCGTTATGGCTGCGTCGTGCGCCTTGCGCCTTCGCACGCGGCATCGCTCTGGGAAAACGTGCGCGGCCACGATGCGCTCTGGACGTACATGTCCGCTTATGGGCCGTTCACGGATGACAAGCAGTTCGTGACGTGGATCGAGAGTCGAATCGCGCTGAACGACCCTTACTCCTATGCGATCGTCGATGCCTCCGGGCGCGCTGTCGGCATCTCGACGCTGATGGAAATCCGGCCGGCGGCGCGATCTGTCGAAGTCGGGCACATTGTCTATTCGCCGGCCTTGCAGCGCGTGCCGCTCGGCACCGAAGCGCAATTTCTCCTGATGCGCTACGCTTTTGAGACGCTCGGCAATCGCCGCTACGAGTGGAAATGCAACGCGCTGAATGCGCCGTCGCGCGCGGCGGCGTTGAGATACGGCTTCCAGTTTGAGGGCATTCTGCGGCAACATCTCATCGCGAAGGGCCGCAACCGCGACACGGCCTATTATTCGATCCTTGATGGCGAGTGGCCGCGTGTGCGCAAGGCATTCGAGGCGTGGCTCGCGCCGGACAACTTCGACGGCGAAGGACGGCAGAAGCGGCGGTTGGAAGACGTCAGAAAAGCAATCCAGTAGCGGGGGACGGGCACATGCACATTCTCATCACCGGCGCGGGCGGCATGATCGGCCGCAAGCTGATCGACCGGCTTGTGCGCGACGGCCAAGTCGGCGGCAAGGCGATCACGCGCATGACGCTGCACGACTATGCGGCGCCCGGTAAGCCGGCGGTGAGCTATCCCGTTGCGACCAGCGGCGGCGACGTCTCCCTGCCGGGCGAGGCGGAAAAGCTCGTCAAGGACGCGCCGGACCTGATCTTCCACCTCGCCGCGGTGGTTTCCGGTGAGGCCGAGGCCGATTTCGAGAAGGGCTATCGCGTCAATATCGACGGCATGCGCTACCTGCTTGAGGCGGTGCGCGCCAAGGGCAACAAGCCGCGTTTCGTGTTCACGAGCTCGATCGCGGTGTTCGGCGGCGATCTGCCCGATCCGATCCCCGATGACTACCACCAGACGCCGCCCAATTCCTATGGCGCCGCCAAGGTCGTTTGCGAGCAGTTGCTCGCGGACTACACCCGGCGCGGCTTTCTCGACGGCGTCGGCATCCGCTTTCCAGGCATTACGGTGCGGCCGGGCAAGCCGAACGCGGCCGCGAGCGGCTTTTACTCCTCGATCATCCGCGAGCCGCTCGACGGCAAGGAAGCGATCCTGCCGGTGCCGCTGACTAAGCGGAACACGCATGCGAGCCCGCGCGCGGCGATCGGTTTCCTCATCCGGGCGGCTGAGATCGACGGCGCGCGGTTGGGCCTCAGGCGCAACCTGAACATGCCCGGTGTCGCCGTCACGACCGGCGAGCAGATCGAGGCGCTGCGCAAGATCGCGGGCGACAAGGTCGTCGCGCGCATCCGGCAGGTGCCTGACGAAGTCATCATGAAGATCTTCCCGAACGAGTCGGTGCGCTTCGACGCCAAGCGCGCGCTGTCGCTGGGCTTTGTGCCCGACAAGGACTTCGAGGAGATCATCCGCATCCATATCGAGGAAGATCGCGGCGGGAAGTTCGTCCAATAATCCATGGCGCGTCATCCTTCGAGGCTCGGCTGCTTCGCAGCCTCGCACCTCAGGATGACGCTGTTCTTGATACCGTCATCCTGAGGTGGCCGAGCGAAGCGAGGCCCTCGAAGGATGACGGCGAGGTGCCAATGCGCTTTCCATCCCCGCTGATCCCGGCAACGCTGATCCGCCGCTACAAGCGCTTTCTGGCCGACGTGACGCTCCCCGACGGCAGCGAGACGACCGTGCACGTCGCCAATCCCGGCTCCATGCTCGGACTCGTGACGCCGGGCAGCCGCATCTTTCTGTCGAAGTCGGATAACGCTAGGCGCAAACTGCCCTTGAGTTGGGAATTAGTCGAAGTGGATTTCGGCGGGGGGCCTGAACTGGTCGGCGTCAACACCGGCTGGCCGAACCGGCTCGTTGAAGAAGCAATCGTATCGAGGAAGATTCCGCCGCTCTCCGGCTATCCGCGTCTTCGCCGTGAAGTGAAATACGCCAAGGCGAGCCGCGTCGATTTTCTGCTCGAGCGCGACGGTGCGCCGTCCTGCTTCGTGGAGGTCAAGAACGTGCATATGATGCGCGCGCCGGGCCGTGCCGAGTTTCCCGATTGCGTGACCGCGCGCGGCGCGCGGCATCTCGACGATCTCGCGGCGGAAGTCGCGCGCGGACACAGGGCCGCGATGGTCTATCTCGTACAAATCGGGTCGGCCGAGAGCGTGGCCTCGCCCGCGACATCGATCCAGCCTACGGCGCCGCCTTCGACCGCGCGGAGGAGGCGGGGGTCGAGGCTTTTGCACTTGCCTGCCGCGTCACACAGGACGGGATCGAGGCCGAGCGAGCCATTCCCGTGCTGGGATAGCCGTATTCCTTGCGCGCCCAGCCATATGGCTTACATTCCGAACTCCGCTGGAGAATCCCATGAGCTATATCGAGGCCGCCACCGCACCCCTGCGCAAGAACGGGCAGATCAAGCTGCACGGGGAGGAAGGCTTCGAGGGCATGCGGCGCGCGGGCCGGCTGGTGGCCGAAGCGCTCGATTTGCTGGTTCCCGAGGTTAGGCCCGGCGTCACCACGGAGTCGCTCGACAAGCTGGTCTTCGACTTCGCCATGGACCATGGCGCGCTGCCCGCGACGCTGATGTATCGCGGCTACAACAAGTCGATCTGCACCTCGATCAATCACGTCGTCTGCCACGGCATCCCGAACGACAAGCCGCTGCGCGACGGCGACATCGTCAATATCGACGTGACGCTGATCCTCGACGGCTGGCACGGGGACTCGAGCCGCATGTATGGCATCGGCGAAGTGCCGCGCCGCGCCGAGCGGCTGGTCGAGGTCACGCATGAGGCGATGATGGCGGGCATCTCGGCGATCAAGCCCGGCGCCACGATCGGCGACATCGGCGCGAACATCCAGGCCGTGGTCGAGCCGAACCATATGAGCGTCGTGCGCGACTTCTGCGGGCACGGCCTTGGCCGCCTGTTCCATGACGAGCCGAATGTCGTGCATGTCGGCCACGGCGGCGAGGGCCCGGTGTTGAAGCCCGGCATGTTCTTCACCGTCGAGCCGATGATCAATCTCGGCCGGCCGCATGTGAAGGTGCTCTCGGACGGCTGGACGGCGGTTACGCGCGACCGCTCGCTCTCGGCGCAGTTCGAGCACACGGTGGGCGTGACGGATACGGGCGTTGAGATCTTCACGCTCTCGCCCAAGGGCCTCGACAAGCCGCCTTACAACAATTGAGTTGCAGCCATGCTGTTGTCGCGCCGGGCCGCGCTGACGAGCGCTTTGTTCGCCGTGCCGATGCTGGCGCGCGCGCAGACTGCGACGTCCGATGCGAATGCAGCGCTCGCCGAGCTTGAACGGAAGTCCGGCGGGCGGCTTGGTGTGGCGATGCTCAACCTCGCAACCGGCCAGCGCGCGGGACACCGGCAGGACGAGCGGTTTCTCCTGTGCAGCACGTTCAAGGCGTTGGCCGCCGCCTTCGTGCTCGCGCGCGTGGACCGCAAGGAGGAGAAACTCGACCGCCGCATCGTCTTTTCCAGGAAAGACATCGTGAGCTGGTCTCCCGGCACGGAGGCCAATGTCGGCGGAAAAGGCATGACCGTTGCCGCACTGTGCGAGACGACCGTCACGCTGAGCGACAACACGGCGGGGAATTTACTGCTCCGGAGTTTCGGCGGGCCTGCGGGCCTGACTGCGTATCTGCGTTCGATTGGCGATGGCATCACCCGGCTCGACCGCTATGAGCCGGAACTCAATGAGCATGACGGGCCGAACGATCAGCGTGACACGACGGCGCCTGCGGCCATGGTCGAAACGCTGAAGACACTCTTGTTCGGCGAAGCGCTGTCGAAGCCGTCGCGGGCGCAGCTTGCGGCCTGGCTGATCGCGAGCAAGACCGGCGACCGGCGCCTGCGTGCGGGCTTTCCGGACGGCTGGCTCGTGGGTGACAAGACCGGGACGAGCGGCAGCGGCAGCGCGAACGACATTGGCGTTGCGTGGCCTCCTGCGGGCGGTGCGGTGATCGTCGCCGGGTACTACCGGCAGCCGGCTGGCACGGCGGCCGCGCGCGATGCCGTTCTGGCCGAAGTCGGGCGCATCGCGGCGCGATTGTAGATCCTCGCGGTTGCCACTATTCCGGCTCCTGCCTTACGCTGGCCGGATGGGGAGCGGGACGAACAAGCCGAATGGCGGCTTCAAGGAAACGCCGCATTTTCACGGCCATCGCGAGCGGCTGCGGAGCCGTTTCCGCGAGGCGGGGGCCGACGCGCTTGCCGATTACGAAATGCTTGAGCTTGTGCTCTTCCGCGCGCTGCCGCGCCGGGACGTGAAGCCGCTCGCGAAAGCCCTGCTCGCGGAATTCGGTTCGTTCGCCGAAGTGGCCGCTGCGCCACGCGCGCGGCTGGAGGAGTTCGACGGGCTTGGCGCCGCCGCCGTCGACGAGCTCAAGATCGTGCAGGCGGCGGCGAACCGCTTTGCGCGCGGCGAAGTGAAGAAGCGTGCGGTGCTCTCATCCTGGTCGTCGGTGATCGATTATTGCCGCTCCGCGATGGCTTTCGGCGAGCGCGAGCAGTTCCGCATCCTTTTCCTCGACAAGCGCAACCAGCTGATTGCTGACGAAGTGCAGGGCGAGGGTACCGTCGATCACACGCCGGTCTATCCGCGCGAAGTGGTGAAGCGCGCGCTTCAGCTGTCGGCGACGGCGATGGTGCTGGTGCACAACCATCCTTCGGGCGATCCGACGCCGTCCCATGCCGACATTCAGATGACGAAGCAAATCGCCGACATCGCGAAGCCGCTCGGCATCGAGGTGCACGACCACATCATCGTCGGCCGGGAAGGGCACGCGAGCCTGAAGGGGCTGCGGCTGATCTAGATGAGCAAAGACGAACATTCCAAGCCGACTCTGCCACTTTCGACACTTGGCGGCGCGATCGTGACTTCATACTCCTTAGGATTTGAGGCGCTTGATGTACCGGGCCGGCGCGGCGTTCGAATTTTTGCCATGTCGCGACAGCACATGATCATGTCGGCCGTCGGCGGAGCGATCGTTGGAATTCCGTTGGCCTTCTTTGTCGCTCTGCTGCCGATCTGGGACTACGTCGGTGAGTTCGTTTTGATCAAGAAATTAAACACCCTTGTTGCTCCGGGCATTGAAGGTATCCCGTACAAGGAACTGCCGGATTTCCCGTTGAAGCGGGTCTTGATTGCCATGACTTCGATGGTCGAACTGTTGTTCTTAGGAAATGTTTTTGCGCTATTCGTACGCAAGATTCGTCGTCATGCCTTGCTTGTTTGGATCTGCTACGATCGAAAAAAGCTGCTTCATTATTTCAGCATCAGCGGTCTAATCTTTGGCGCCGCTTGGTACATTCTGTTTATTAACTGGAACGTATTGGCGTTCATGATGTCATTGCAGGGCGGCGGCGGCGTACCTTATTTGGCGGTTCTATTGCCGATGATGGCTTTCGTATTCGGCCATTTGGCAACAATCGTTGGACTTGGATTGTATCGGGATGCGTCGAGAAAATTGAGCCGGATGGCGGCATCCCGGTTAGCAAGTCGCAAAACTAGGGCCGCGACAGCATGAGCGGCCGGGGCTTCTCGGGAATCTTGGTCCAGCGGCCGTCCTCGCCTTTCTCGAAGCGCAGCGCGTCGCCGTTCGCAAAGCGCAGCACGATGTCGCCGCGCTCGAGTTGCCAGGATTGAAGCCCGGCGGGAACGAGCGCCGTTTCGCAAGGCGGCTGGATGCGCAGATTGAATAGCTGGTCGCCGACCACTTCGTCCGTCAGGGCAAGGGTGCAGGGCTTCGGAGGCGGCGGTGCCTTGGGGTTTGCCTTCGAGCCTTCGGCCGGCGCGTCGGGGCGCGCGAGCAGCCATTCGCCGAAGAGGTCTTTCACCTGCACTCGCTCGGCCGGGTCGACGAATTGCAGGTTGGCGAAGAAATACACGCCATCGTTTTCGCGGATGGCTTCATAGACGCCGCCGACGCCTTCGGTGAACTCGGTCACGATGCGTCCATCGCGCGCGACGAGCAGAATCGCGCCGGCAATGCCGGGCAGCCACGCCGACACCTCGCCAAGAAAGCCGAAGCGGGAGTGGCAGATCTCGCGGTCGTAATTGAGGTACAGGCCGCGCCCGGCGGGCTTCGGCTCCAGCACGATCGGACAGCGCAGCGTCGAGTCGGCGTTGGTCAGTTCGTACGATGCCGAGAGATTGCGCACCTCGACCGGGTCGGGCTTACCCAGCGGCGCCGTCCCTTGGGCGACCGCGGACGCGGCCAGCAGGCTCAGGCAACAGGCAAGGTTGACGGCACGCATGGACGGGAAGGCGCTCCGGTAGGGCGCCGAACGCTAGCACGCCGCCTGCGACCGCAATACGGCTTCAGCGCTTGGGCGGATAAGGAGTCTCCGGCACCGGCGTCAGCGGCGGCTTGCCGGCGGCCCAAGCCTTCAGGTTGTCTGCGACGAGTGTGCCCATTGCGCGGCGGGTATGGACGGAGGCGGACGCCACGTGCGGGAAGAGCACGATGTGGTCCATGTCGATCAGTTCCTGCGGCACGCGGGGCTCGTCGGCGAAGACGTCGAGCCCGGCCGAGAGGATTTTCTTCGAGCGCAGCGCCTCGATCAGCGCGTTCTCGTCGACGACCGAGCCGCGCGCGACGTTGATGAATACGCCGCTCGGGCCGAGCGCCTCGAAGACCCTGGCGTCGATCATGTGCTTTGTCTCGGCGCCGCCGGGGATGATGGCGATCAGCGTGTCCACGTCGCGCGCCATGTCGAGCAGCTTCGGATAGTGCCTGTAGGAGACGTCCGCCGCCGGTCGGCGGCTGTGATAGACGACCGGCCGGCCGAAGGCCTCGATGCGCTTCGCGATCGCCTTCCCGATACGGCCCATGCCGATAATGCCGATGGTGCGGTCGCGCAGCGAGGCGGCGGTCAGCGGGAACGCCTTCTCCACCCACTTGCCGGCGCGCAGATAGCGCTCGGACTGCGGCAACTGGCGCAACGTATTGAGCAGGAGCGCGATGGTGGTGTCGGCGACCTCGTCGTCAAGCACGCCCGGCGTGTTGGTGACGATGATGCCGTGCTCGCCGGCCCATTTCGCGTCCACGGAATCGTAGCCAACGCCCATATTGGCGACGATTTCAAGTTTCGGAAATTTCTGCATGAATTCGGCCGAAATCGGGATCGCGCCGAAGGTGGCGATGCCGCGGATTTTCGGCGCCACGTCCTTCAGGAACGCCTCGCGATCCGCGGCCTTGTGCAGCTTATGCATGGTGAAAGCTTCATCGAAGATCGGCTCGACGATGGGCGGAATGGGACCGGTCTGCAAAACGTCCAGCTTCATTCTTGTCCTCGGCAATCGCTGTCAACGGATATGGGCCGCGCAATGTCGCGCACTCACCGGCCGGATTCAATCGCCCGACCGTAATCCAGCGTGATAGGCTTACGCCAAAATTGAGGGGAGCGGGCATGGCGAAAGAGCGCATCGGGTTTGTCGGCGTAGGCCTGATGGGCCACGGCATGGCGAAGAGTCTGATCGAGAAAGGCTATGGCCTGACGATCCTCGGTCATCGAAACCGAACGCCGGTCGAAGACCTCGTGAAGCGCGGAGCCAAGGAGGCGAAGAGCGCGGAAGAGATCGCGCGTCAGTCGGACATCGTGTTTCTGTGCGTCACGGGCTCCACGGAGGTGGAGGCGGTGGTGCGCGGCCCACAGGGGCTCAAGGCCGGCGCGCACAAGGGGATGATCGTCGTCGATACATCGACCTCCGATCCGAATTCGACGCTGGCGCTCGCGGCCGAACTCGCCCCGCTCGGCGTCGCTTTCTGCGACGCGCCGCTCGGCGGGACGCCCGCGCAGGCGCAGGAAGGCAAGCTCTCGACGATGGTGGGTTGCGACGAGACGGTATGGGCGCGGCTTGAGCCTGTGCTTGGTGGCTTCGCGCAGAAATCGGTGCGCGTCGGCGTCGCCGGCGACGGGCATAAAATGAAGCTAATGATGAACTTCCTTGCGATGGGCTATGCCGCGATCTATTCGGAGGCGCTCGCGCTCGGCGCGAAATCCGGGCTGACGCCGCAGAAGATCGACAGCGTGCTGCGCGGCAGCCGCATGGACTGCGGCTTCTACCAGACGTTCTTTTCCTATGTACTCGACCGCAATCGCGACGCGCACAAGTTCACGCTGAAGAACGCCGCGAAGGACATGAACTACCTCGTCGCCATGGCGCAGGCGGCGGGTACGGCCAATCCGGTCGGCTCGGCGGTGCGCAATTCCTATGCTGCTGCCGTTGCTGCCGGGCGCGGTGAAGACTATGTGCCGATGCTGTCGGATTTCGTGGCCGAGGCGAACGGTGTCGTGCTCCCGGGTGCGAAGGCCGCCGAATAACTTCCCTCTCCCCGCAAGCGGGGAGAGGTGAGGACATAAGAGATCAGACCAGCGCGGAGATCGGTTTTTCGACGATATCCTTGAAGGCGGCGAGCAATTCGGCGCCGAGCGCGCCATCGACGACGCGGTGGTCGCAGGAGAGCGTCACGGTCATCATGCTCGCAAACGCAATGCCGCCGTCTTCCTTCTCGACCGCCTGACGGCGCACGCCGCCGACCGCGAGGATCGTCGCGTGCGGCGGATTGATGACCGCGGCGAACTCGCGCACGCCGTACATGCCGAGATTGGAAATCGCGCTCGATCCGCCCTGATATTCGTTGGGCCTGAGCTTGCGGTCGCGGGCGCGGGCAGCGAGGTCTTTCATCTCCGCCGAGATTGCGGTGAGGCGCTTGGTGTCGGCCTCGCGGATCACCGGCGTGATCAGTCCGCCTTCGATGGCGACGGCAACGGCTACGTCGGCGCGCTGGAAGCGCAGGATGCGGTCTTCGGCCCAGATCGCGTTGGCGGCCGGTACGCGCAGGAGTGCCGCGGCCCAGGCCTTGATGACGAAGTCGTTGACGGAAAGCTTGAAGGCGGGCTTGCCGTCCCTATGCGGAGCGGAGTCGTTCGCCTGCTCGCGCATCTTGAGGAGTGCACCGATTTCGACGTCCGCCGTGAGATAGAAATGGGGGATGGTCTGCTT
>JAICQA010000468.1 GCA_025929595.1 Xanthobacteraceae bacterium | reverse complement strand
TGACCATGCTGTTGTGGGCCGGCCTGGCGATCCTGTCCGGTTTCTGGATCTTCTCGCTGAAGGCGCGCGACGGCGGACCTGCGCCGGCGCCGTTGCGCGGCGTCGGACTGATTGCGGTCGTGTACGGCGTGTTGCTGTTGATCGGCACGGCATCCGGTAGCCGCGATCCGCTGCAACCGCTGGATCGTTTGAGTGCCGGCACCGGCGGCGCGGCCGCGGAAGAGCACGCACTCGCATTCCAGCGCATCAAGACCGTGGACGACCTCGAACGCGCGGTGGCGAGCGCGACAGCGGCAGGCAAGCCGGTGATGCTCGACTTCTATGCCGACTGGTGCGTCTCGTGCAAGGAGATGGACCGCTTCACGTTCACGGATGCCGCCGTGCAGGCTGCGCTGGCCGGCGCAGTGCTACTGCAGGCCGACGTGACCGCCAACGACGACGCCGACAAGGCGCTGCTGGCGCGCTTCGAGATCTTCGGCCCGCCGACGATTGCCTTTTTCGGCGCCGACGGAATCGAGCGGAAAAACTTCAGGCTGGTAGGATTCTCGCCGGCGCCCCGTTTCGCCGAGCACGTAAAGGCCGCGTTCGCGACTTGATATGAAATCCAGCCTGTACATTGCCGTCGCGGTCGCCGCGATGGCCGTCGGATATGCCGTTTACTACTTCGTAGCCGCGCCCCGGACTTCCATGGAAACAACCCTGGGGCCCGTGGAGCAGCAGCCGAGCGCGGAACAGGCCGCGGAGGCGCAGAGCGGGCTGCCCGACGAGTTGCCCGAGTTCACGCTCGGCGATCTGTCCGGCGCGCCGCGCTCGATCCGCAGCTGGCCCGGCAAATCGATGATCGTGAATTTCTGGGCGACCTGGTGCGCGCCGTGCCGGCGCGAGATCCCGCTGCTGCGCGAGCTGCAGAAGCAGCACGGCCCGGAGGGCTTCCAGATCGTCGGAGTCGCCGTCGACGTCCGCGAGGACGTGATCAAGTACGCGCAGGACATCGGCATCGACTATCCGGTTCTCATCGGCGAGCAGGATGGGCTCGATGCCGTCAACAAGTTCGGCCAGGGATCGCTCGGCTTCCCGTTCACCGTATTCACGGACAACCAGGGCCGGATCGTGCTCTTCCACCTCGGCGAGCTCCACAGGGAGCAGGCCGACGTGATGCTCGGTGCGGTCCGCGACGTCAACAGCGGCAAGCTCACGCCGGAAGCCGCCCGCGTCGTTGTAGCCAAGCAACTCGCTTCGATCGAGCCAGAATCCAGCGACGGCTGACGGCACCGGGCCGCTCCCGCGCCCGATGTTGCGTATTCCCGGCAGCTGCAGGTCCGGATCCAGCAGCCATTGGCGGCCGGCCTGCGGGCCTATTCGTAGCTAAGAATCGCCAAATCGCCGGCAATCTGGTTAAATTCGCCGCCATCTGCGTTGAAGTTGTCTCTGGCAGCCTAAGAATTAGTACAGGCTCATGGCCCACCTTTTGCTCCTCAACGGCCCGAATCTCAATCTGCTCGGCACGCGCGAGCCGGGGATCTATGGCGCCGTCACGCTCGAGCAGATCGCCGCGCGGCTCGGACAGCTGGCGGCGGAAGCGGGTCATCACCTGTCGGCGTTCCAGAGCAACGCCGAGGCGGAGTTGCTGACGCGCATTCACGAAGCGCCGGCAAC